>JAGWQP010000549.1 GCA_028876805.1 Acidobacteriota bacterium
TCTGAATGGAAGATCGAGAGCGGGGATCTGCCGGGGTCGCGCTGTGCCTGGTAGGGACGCGACTACGAAATCATGCTAGCGTGTCTGCGGCTCTGAATCCAATCGAAAGTTTCTATAGAGGTGATTGTCACAAATTCGGAAAACCTGAAGCAGAGTTGAGGGTAAAAAAAAGCCAGCAGCCGGTGGAGAACAACTCACGACTGCTGGCGGACGAAGCCGAAGACGAAGACTTACTGACTCTTGTGGGCCAGCCGGCTGCAAGCCAATTCGGCGCCGCTCGGATCAATGGCCCCGCTGCCTTCCTCGATGTGAACGATCTTCCCTTCCTTGTCGACCACGAACGTGGCACGGTTCGCCACCCCAACCTCGGGGATCAGAACGCCGTAGGTCTTAGCGACTTCCCTTTTTGAAAAATCGCTAAGCATGGGGAAAGAGAGATTCAACTTCGCTGCAAACTCTTTTTGGGAAAATGTGTTGTCGGTACTGATTCCAAGAACCTTGGCTTCCTGACCCTCGAATTTAGCGATACCAGCCTGGTACGCCTGAAACTCCTTCGTTCAACCGGGGGAGAAAGCGGCCGGGAAAAACGCCAGCACCACGTTGGACTTGCCACGAAAGCTGGAAAGTTTGACGTCTTGGCCGGTGGTCGAACGGAGGGTAAAATCGGGAGCCATGTCGCCCACCTTGAGCTGCGTGTGCGGCGGCTGCACGGTTTGAGCATTCAGCACCGCGCAGGCCACGGTTCCCAGCAATGCGGCAAACAGCTTCATTTCCACCTCCAGGCTTCAAGACTACCATTGCCGGTACCTGGCGGCAACCGAAGCCGTCGAGTGATATGATTTTGGAACGCATGGCAATACGGCCGCGACTGTGGGCGACGCTCTGGCTGGCGCTGCCGTGTGTTCTCGAGGCACACGACATCCCCAACGACGTCACCGTGCAGGCCTTCGTGAAACCAGCCGGCGATCGCCTGAGCCTGCTCGTCCGCGTGCCGCTAATGGCTATGCGCGACATCGACTTTCCCAAGCGCGGCCCTGGCTATCTGGATCTGGATCGCGCTGAACCCTACCTCCGCGATGCCGCCACTCTCTGGGTCTCGGACGCGATCCAGCTCTACGAGGGCGACGCCTTGCTCCCCAAGCCGCACGTGGCCGATGCGCGCGCCTCGCTTCAATCCGACCGGTCCTTCAGCTCCTACGAACAAGCCCTGGCCCACGTCACCGGACCACGCCTTCCAAAAAACACCGAAGTGGTTTGGAATCAATCTCTTTTAGATGTCTTGTTCGAGTACCCCATTCACTCTGACCGCTCGGACTTCTCCATCCGTCTCAAGTTCGACACGCTCGCGTTGCGGGTCGTCACGGTGCTGCGATTCCTGCCGCCAACGGGTGTGGTGCGCGCCTTCGAATTCACCGACGATCCCGGCTTGGTCCGCCTCGATCCGCGGTGGCATCAGGCGGCGTTGCGATTCGTCGAGCTCGGGTTTGGTCACATCCTCGATGGCACCGATCACCTTCTGTTTCTGTTCTGCCTGGTGATCCCGTTCCGCCGTTTTCGCGGCCTCATCCCCATCGTGACCGCGTTTACGGTCGCGCACTCGATTACACTGATCGCCTCCGCCTACAACCTTGCACCTGATGCGCTCTGGTTTCCGCCTCTGATTGAAACCCTGATCGCCGCTTCCATCGTTTACATGGCGCTCGAAAACATCGTCGGCGGCGCCACCGTCGGCCGCCGTTGGATGATCGCCTTCGGATTCGGGCTGGTGCACGGCTTCGGGTTCTCGTTCGCTCTCCGGCAAACGCTTCAATTCGCCGGTTCGCATATGCTGACGTCTCTGCTTTCTTTCAACGTCGGAGTAGAACTCGGCCAGCTTCTCGTGCTCTTGCTGCTGATTCCCCTGCTGGAAGCGCTCTTCCGGTTCGCCGTCGCCGAGCGCATAGGAACCATCATTCTTTCGGCCATCGTCGCTCACACGGCTTGGCATTGGATGACCGAGCGCTGGGAGCGCCTGCGCCAGTTTCCTATCCAGTGGCCGGCGATCGATGCCGCGCTGCTGGCGAGCGTGTTCCGCTGGCTGATGCTGCTTGTGGGCGTGGCGGGGTTGCTGTGGCTGATCTTCACCTGGCTACGGCAACGCGCTCCGCGCCGCGCCGAAGTCGGCTCGAACGATTGAAGGTTCGAATGGAGAACCTGACCGGCGCGTTGCTAGCGATCCCGCTGTTCGCAGTGGCTGCTTCGGCTCAGCCCGCCGACACGCTTCTGGTGAACGGCAAGATCCTCACGGTCGATCGAGCGTTCTCCACGCGCGAAGCCCTGGCCATCCGGGACGGCCGCATCGTGGCTCTGGGCGGCAACCCGGAGATCCGCAGGCTCGCCGGCCCGCTGACCCGCGTCATCGATCTCGAAGGCCGCACGGCGATCCCCGGCTTGATCGACTCGCATCTACACGCGATCCGCGCCGCTCTCAGCTTCAGCACCGAAGTCAACTGGATCGGCGCTACCACCATCACCGAAGCCGTTGCCCGCATTCACGAAGCCGCACAAACGAAAAAGCCCGGCTCGTGGTTAATTGTCGCCGGCGGCTGGAACGTCGACCAATTTCGGGAGCGCCGCCGTCCCAATCAGGCTGAGCTGGTGGCCGCCGCACCAGGCAATCCCGTATACGTGCAACTCGGATACGGCTGGGCGATGCTCACCCCCGCCGCCTTCCAGTCTCTCCACATCACCAGCGATGCCGATCTCGCCGCGCATGGCCGTCTCGAACGCGACGCCGCCGGCAAGCCTACCGGCGCCATCATCGGCGGCCAGGACGCCATCATCGCGTTGTTCGACCGCCTCCCCAAGCCGACCCTGGCCGAGCAGGTGGAGGGCACCAGGAAGTTTTTCCGTGAGTTGAACCGCCTTGCGCTGACCGGAGTCGTCGATCCCGGCGGCAACAACCTCGCGCCCAATGACTATCAAGCGCTCTTCCAGGTCTGGCGGCAAGCAGAGATGACCGTGCGCGTGGCCTACACGCTTTGCAGTTTAACTCCCGGCGCCGAGCTGGATGACTACAAAAGCTGGACGCGGCTGCTGCCAATGGGCTTTGGCGACGACTGGCTGCGCTTCAACGGTGTTGGCGAGCGCATCACCGCCGCGATGAACAACAACGACCGCCCGACCGAAACCGATCGAGAGAAGTATTATCAGATCGCGCAATGGGCGGCTGATCGCGGCCTGTCTCTGACCATGCACTGGCCGCGCGACGCCTCCGTCGGCCAGTTACTCGACATCTTCGAGCGCGTCGATCGGAATACGCCCATCGCGCCGCTCCGCTGGTCGATCGCCCACCTCAACGACGCATCACCACGGACTCTCGAACGCATGAAAGCGTTGGGCGTTGGCTGGACGGTGCAGGACGCCATGTATTTTGGCGGCGCGCAGTTCATCGAGCAGGCAGGTGCCCAAGCAGCGCGCCGCGTCCCGCCCGTCAACACCGCACAAAGGATCGGCGTCGTGATTGGCGCCGGCACCGACGCGCACCGCGTGGCTTCTTATAATCCCTTCACGGCGCTTCAATGGTTTGTCGATGGCAAAACCGTCGCCGGAATCGCCATTCGCGGTCCTGAGGAAACGCCTACTCGCGCCGAAGCGCTGCGCTTCTACACGCTGGGCAGCGCCTGGTTTTCGCATGACGACGGCAGGCGCGGCTCGCTCGAAGCCGGGAAGCTGGCCGACCTGGCGGTCTTGTCGAAAGACTATATGACCGTGCCGGTCGATCAGATTGGCGGGATCGAGTCGCTGCTGACGTTGGTCGGCGGCAAGATCGTCTACGCCAATGCCCCTTTCGCTGCGGCGGGAGAGGCCCGACCTTCTTCGCATTAGGCGCGCTTGGAGGTGTCCGAGCGACACCCAGCTGACCCCTGTTATCATAGGCAGGTCTCATGCCCGATTTGGGATCGAACCTCGCTCCGACGTCCGACGCCGTAACCCGTGGAATCCGGGTCGAGGTCCTCTCGCAGCACTCCCGCGAAAACTCACGCCCGCTCGAGGACGTGTGGGTCTTTCAATATACCGTCCGCATAACGAATCAGGGGCGCGAGACCGTGCAACTCGTCAGCCGCCACTGGATCATCACCGATGCGTTTGAGCACATCGAAGAAGTGCGCGGTCCGGGTGTGGTCGGCGAGCAGCCGGTACTGGCACCGGGCGAGTCGTTCCAATATTCGTCCTGGTGTCCTCTAAAGACGCCCGCCGGCTGGATGCATGGGACCTATCAGATGGTTCGGGCCGATGGAACCCAGTTCGACATCGACATCGCACCCTTCGCGCTCAAAGCCCGCTATACGGTTAACTGATGCTTGAGGCCTGAGGCGCGCGGCCGCTTCTGGGTGTGAGTGCGGGCCGCGGCCCGCGCGGCGTAGCCGGGCAAGCGGCAGGAGCTTGATATCAACCGATACGCCCAGGCGCAGCACTCCCGGGGGCGCACTTTTTGCGAAATTAGAAGCGAAATAGGTAGCTGAGCTTGGCGAAGAATTGGCGCCCGGTTGTGGTCGAGGGAAAAGCCAGACGCGTAACGCTGGGGGGAGGACCGGCGATCAGGCCGATATTTTCGAGCTGATCAGTATAGCCCAGGTACAAGGCCGTGCCAGGGTGGAGCAAGTAGGTAAGCAGGATGTCACCAGTGAATCGCTTCCGGCGGTCAAGGTCAATCAAAGCGGGGTTCTCAAGCGTGGCGTTGTAGTCGAAGATCACACGCAGCGAAAGCTCGCGAGTGAACTGGTAATTCAGCCGCGAGCGGATGAGGTGGTTTACGAAGACCGCCGTTGGCCGTGGGACCGGCGGGGCCGCCATCCCGGCAAATGAGTCGGCACTCGTGGAAAAGCGAGTGAGGAGATAAATTTCATCGAGCTTCAACCGCGATGTGGGCCGGAAGGTGAGGGTAGTGTTCAGCTCGCTGCCCTCGCCGCGAAAGGCCTCGAGTGCGGACGGTGGATCGTAATTGGTGCGCGTGCCTTTGGCAAAGTTGATGTCCATGATGGCGCGCTTGAAGACTTCCGAGTGGAATCCGATGCCCGTGTCGTTGCGGCGGAGGTTGATGTTGTTGAAACGCTCGAAGAGCTCGGCGTGATAGAAACCGACATAGGTAGAGCGGGCGAATTCCAGGTTCAGACCGGGGCTTACCCGCCAGTCCTGCTGCACGTTGCGGTGGTCAAAGTCTGCCATCACGGCGAGATTCGGGCCCCACGAAAGCAGCGTCTTGCTAGCCGGGTGAAAGCGGCGCTGGGCGAACTGGTTGAGCTGCCGCAAGTTGACGCGCGGAATAAAGCCGAGATCGGCGGCGAATCCTTCGCCGCGGTCGATGTACTGGAGATCATAAATGTGATTGCGGTCCTGCTCGTGGAGATCGACGTTGTAGGCGTCGCCGCCGGAACGGGTGCCGTCGAGCGCTCGGGATTGGCTGGCCATTCCCTGCGCGGCCAGGGTCCAGGTGGAACTGAGCCGCAGGCGCGTATCCAGGGCCTCGACACGATTGAAACTGCCGGCGAACTCGCGGTCGCTCAAGAACAAGCCGGCGTTGGACTGCGTGCCGAACTCGCGGAGCACGTGAATCACGCCGATGTGCGCGCGGTCGCGGCTGGCCGGATCGGCGGGATCCAGTGCGGAGCCCGCGGCGCGATCGTCGATCGCCAGCAGGCCCATGCTCCAGCGGCCCAGCTTGCCGGTGAGGCGGCCGCCGAACTCAGGGTCGACGATGCGGCGGGAGAAGAACAGCGTCTCCGGTGTCACGAAGTAACCATTGTTCTCGAGAAAGAAGGGGCGTTTTTCCGGGAAACGAACTTCGAACCGCTGGTTGACGGTCACCTGCGGATCGTCGGATTCGACCTGGCTGAAGTCGGGATTGAGCGTGACATCGAGCGTGAGCGACTCGTGGATTACCGCTTTGGCGTCGAGGCCGGGGCGAGTTTCGGTGTTGCTCTCGAACGAGGGAGTGCCGTTGGTTGGGTTGTTGAGCAGGTGTGAGCGGGCAAACGCGAAATAGGGAATCAACTGAAAATTCCGGCCCGGCGCGATGTCCTCCAGACCGCTCAGATTTCCAAGTTGCTGATTAAAGCCCGATTCTTTCTGGGTGACATAAGGCCAGAACGAGTTTTCGTTATTGGCCGGAGTGCTGCGAAAGAGCGCGATTCCCCAGGTCTGCATCTGCTCGGCCGAGAAGCGGAGGCTCTTGAACGGAATATCGATGAGGGCGATGAATCCATCCGGGGTGAGGCGCCCCTCCGAATACCAGAGCGTGTCGAAACTGAAGTCATCATTCTGCCCTTCGGATTCGATGGCATCGGCCTGCACGCCGAGCGCGTTTACGAAGAATTCGAAGCCGCGCTGGCGGTCGTGGTAGGTGTCGAGGATGACGCCAACTACGTCATCGTTGAAAACGTCCTCGCGCTTGGAGAGGCGGGCGCGGGTCTGGCCGGGCGGCTCCTGGCATACGAACACCACGTAGAACTCCTTGTCGTCGTAGCCGAGCCAGGCGGAGGTTGTCCTGCTGGCGGGAACGCCGTCGCCAGGCTGGCGTTGCCGGAAATCGTCGACACGCTTCATATCGACGCGCGCGTTGCTGTTGAGAAACTCTTCCAGGCGAGGGCGGCTCCGGATTCTCGGGATTTGTAGATCCCTGATCTGCCCCGTGGGCTGTGCGGAAACTGTCACAGTGAACATGAACAGGCACAGAAGCGTGGAACAGCGCGGCATCAGACAGGAGTCTGACGAGCCACTCCGCGGTTTTGTTCCAAAAAAGTCGGTGAACTGGTGCACGCCAATGGCGCTTAGGTCGGATAGTCTCCGGTAATTCTCGATGCCAGATGGATGGGGTTTCCACCGTAGCGTTGTCCCTATATTCTGCCTTCCCGACGACCGGGTGTTGCCGCGGCAAGCGTTCCGGCGCGCCGTTTCAACTTGCCCGTGAGCGTTCCGACGAGCGTCTTGTCGGTAACCGGTGGACGGCGTGTCGGGCGGTCCGGCGTTTGTGATGCTCGGGAAACAAACAACTTCGGCATTGCCAAATAGGCCGCGTCGACCCGCAAGGAATCGCATTCGAGCGGCCTTGGGCAGGTGATCGATCGCCGGCGTTTGGCCAAGATGCCCTAACGGACGCGACTGCCGCTAACTAGCCACCCTTAACCGCCTCGGCTACCCAAGCTGAACCGGGCTTGCCGATGTTCAATCGGGGCCGTGCCAGATGCCTGCGACCCGCTGAACTGCCGAACCCGAGGAATCCAACCGCGGGCGGAATCGGCTCGGTGGCGGTCTGGAACCCGGCCGTATTCGCCGTGACCCAGACTGCAATCGAGGGCCGCCGCGGGCACCACTCAGGGGGAACAACCGTTTCGACGAACCACGAATCTCGTGTCGTTAGCCTGTCGCCCTCCCATAACCGATTGAAAACAAGTCCAATTCAAGCGTTGACATCAATCGCAAATTGCAATACTATAATAACAAATTGCAATATGAGGCTCGGCGAAAAAATCCGGTACCTGCGCGAGGTCGAAGGTACGCTGCGCGGCCTCGGCCGCGACCTGTCGCAGCAGGAGACGACGCGGTTGATCCAAAAGGAGCTGAAGAAGTCGATCAGCCAGAGCTATCTTTCGCAAATCGAAAGCGGGGCGCGGCCGCACCTGACCAATTCGACGCGCTTACTGCTGGCGCGTTTTTTCAAGGTGCATCCGGGATACCTGGTGGACGACCCCGAGGGTTTTCAAA
>JAGWQP010000047.1 GCA_028876805.1 Acidobacteriota bacterium
AGATCAAGCACCCCATTGTCAGAGAGGCCTTGAAGCTGGTCCCGGTTTCGGAGCCGCACCTGGAGGTGATCAGCATGTAGGACATTCCGGCCGGTACCGGCCTGGGGTCTTCCAGCAGTTTCACCGTGGCGCTGCTGCGGGCGCTCCACACGCACAACAAAGAGGTCATAGCCCGTCAGGAATTGGCCGAACAGGCGTGCCAAATCGAAATCGAACGGCTCGGCGAACCCATCGGTAAGCAGGATCAGTACATTTCGGCCTTCGGCGGAATCACTTCGTTTGTGTTCAATCCGGACGGCCGGGTCATCGTCGAGCCCGTGCAGATCAGCTCCGAAACGCTCTATAACCTGGAGGACAACCTGCTGCTATTTTTTACAGGCTTCATCCGGCCGGCTTCCTCGATTCTGGCGGAACAAGACAGCCGCTCGCGGGCCGGCGACTCCGACATGATCTCCCATTTGCACCAGATCAAACGCTTCGGCTACGAGAGCAAGGTCGCGCTGGAATCGGGCGACCTGCGCGGCTTCGCCGCTATCATGCATCGGCACTGGGAGCTCAAGAAACAACGCTCCCGAGCCATGACCAACTCGACGATCGACGACTGCTACGAGCTGGCGCTGGCTCACGGCGCACTCGGCGGCAAGCTGATCGGCGCCGGCGGCGGGGGGTTTCTCATGCTCTATACCGAAGACAAGACGCGCCTGCGGCGTGTGATGAGAGAAGCTGGTCTGCGCGAGGTCCGGATGCGCTTCGATTTCGAAGGTGCCTCGCTGGTGGCCCGGTCCTGAAACATGCTGCCGGTCGCGATCCTGGCGGGCGGCTTGGCCACACGCCTTCGGCCGCTCACCGAAACCATCCCCAAGGCGCTGGTCAAGATCAAAGGTGAGCCGTTTCTAGGCCATCAGTTGCGCCTGTTGAGCAGAAGCGGTCTCGAACGTGCGGTCGTCTGTGCGGGCTACCGGGGGGCGCAAATTCAGGAATACGCCGGCGACGGGCGCGCTTTCGGCCTCGAGCTCGATTACGTATTTGACGGCCCCGAGCTGCTTGGCACGGCCGGTGCCTTGCGCCAGGCGTTGCCCGTGCTGGGTGACTGTTTTTTCGTCCTCTACGGCGATTCCTACCTGCCCTGTGATTATCGAGCCATTCAAGAAGCCTTCCTCGATTCCGAGAAAGCCGGACTGATGACCGTCCACCGCAACGAAGGCCGATGGGATTCGAGCAATGTCGAATTCTACCAAGGCCGGATCCTGGCGTACGATAAATTCAGCCGGACCGACGCCATGCAACACATCGATTACGGCCTCGGCGTGTTTCGACGCCAGCCCTTCGCCTCGCTACCGGGAGGCCAACCCGCCGATCTGGCCATGGTCTATCGAGATCTGTTGCGGCATGGCGAACTTGCGGCTTACGAAGTATCCACGCGGTTTTATGAGATCGGCTCGCCTGAGGGCATCCGGGAGCTGGAGGAATTCCTCTCACCATGACGTTTACCGAGCAGTTCCTGGCGGAAACGTCAGAAATCATCCGGCGCGTCGACATCGGTGCGGTCGAAGCGGTAGCTTCCCTGCTGGCCGCCTGCCGGGCCTCCGGCGGGCGCCTCTTCATCCTGGGCGTGGGCGGCGGTGCCGCCAACGCGTCGCACGCGGTGAACGATTTTCGCAAGATCTGCGGTCTGGAAGCCTACGCGCCCACCGACAATGTCTCAGAACTGACCGCGCGCACCAATGACGAGGGCTGGGCGGGCGTTTTTGAGGGCTGGCTGCGTGTCAGCAGGCTGCGTGCTCCCGACATGCTGCTGATCTTTTCGGTGGGTGGCGGGGATCTCGAAAAGCAGGTAAGCCCGAACCTGGTCACGGCGATTCGTTATGCAAAGTCGGTAGGCGCACGCGTGGCCGGAATTGTGGGCCGCGACGGCGGTTTTACCCGGCTAGCAGCAGACGCCTGCATCCTGGTGCCGGTGGCCAACCCCCTGCACATCACCCCGCACACCGAAGCGTTTCAGGCCGTGCTCTGGCATTTGCTGGTCACGCACCCGGCGCTCAAGACCGCCGAGACCAAATGGGAATCGGTCGGGTGAGAGCCGTGTTTCTTGATCGCGACGGCGTGCTCAATCTGGCCGTCATTCGCGACGGCCTTCCTTACCCGCCCAAAGGGATCGAAGGGCTGAAACTCGCTCCCGGCGCCGCCCAAGCGCTTGGCAGGCTCAAACAAGCCGGCTTCTTGCTGCTGGTGGTGACCAACCAGCCGGAGGTGGCGCGCGGCCTTCAAACCCGTTCGGCGGTCGAATCGCTGAACGCGGCCATCGCGAGCGAACTGCCGATCGACGGTATCTTCGTGTGCTGGCACGACGATGATGACGACTGCCCCTGCCGCAAGCCTAAGCCGGGATTGCTCCTCGACGCCGCCAGGCGCCATGGAATCGACTTGGCGGACAGCTTTCTCGTCGGCGACCGATGGCGCGACATTGACGCCGGCGCGGCCGCCGGCTGCCGTACCGTGCTGATCGACCACCACTACCGAGAACGCGGGCCATCGGCTGAGCCCGATTTTCGTGCCGTTTCGCTCGCCGCCGCCGCCGATTGGATTTTGCAAGTGTACTAATCCTTGCAGTTGCCCACCCTTGTTTCAGACTAAGACTACCGTGATGAGTGGCGGGGTGTGGCGTGAATGGACTTTGGTATTGCTGGCGGCTGCCGGGTATGCCGGCGAAAACAGCCAGCTTTCTGCTCCCGTTTCCGGATACGTTTTCGATGGTGCGCGGCGCCAGGTGCGGCCCATTCTCGGCACACCCGGAGCGTCAACCATCGGGGAGGCGTTGGACTTCGGGTTTGCGGTGTCTGCGGCTTATGTAGCCCCACGTCAGGAAGCGGCTCTGGTGACGGCCGTCGATGGCACCGTCCATCTGTTCCAGATTCAATCCGGCTCCGCCGTCGAGCTGGCTCTCAATGGCTTCGCCACAGCGAAGGAGCGTGTTGTCTTCAGCCCGTCGGGCACGGCCGCGGCACTGTATCACTCGGGCTCGATCGAGATCCTCAACGGTCTCGCTGACTCTCCGATCGTCACCAGCAGCTTCGAGCTGACCACAGCCGGTGTTCCCCAATCGATGGCGCTTAGCGATGATGGGGCCCTCCTGCTGCTGGCCTCCGGTCGATCGATTGAGCTTTTCGCTTCGGGAGCCAATCTCGGCACGCTGACCGACACTGCCGGGCCAGCTGCGGTGACATTCGCACCTGGCAAGCATGATGCAGCGGTGGCCGATCCGCTCGGCGCTGGAATCGTCTGGTTCCGCGATCTCACCGGAGTTTCTGATTCCCAAGTGGTTGCCGTACCGGATGACACGATCCAGGCGGCCACGGCGGTGGCTTTTTTGGCGGATGGCCACAGCCTCCTGGTGGCCAGTCCGGCGGGACAATCCGTGATCGCGTTGAACCTCGCCGACGGGACGCGGAGGGCCATCCCGTGCGCCTGTGCGCCTACGGCTCTGGCGCCTGTGGGGAGTCTGTTTCGGCTGAACGAATTCGGTGCCGACCCGTTGTGGCTACTGGACACCCAGCAAGGCCCGGCGCGGATAGTCTTCGTGCCAGCCGCGCCGGACCCCGGTCCGGCACCTCGGCCCTGAGATCAGAGTTCCACGCATTCCCCTCCCCCCTCCGGGGGATTCACCGGACCGAATAAGCCTTCCCATCGGTGACCGCGTTCAAACAACCGCTGCTCGCACAAGTCCCATCTGTCGAAGCTGGGTTGAGTGCGTTCAAAGCCGGCGTTTATTGGGGTTGGTCGTTGCCCCGCCTGGGACTCGAAGAATTTCGTCAGATTTGGCGATCCGCCGTTTGGCGCTGCGCGCTCGCCACGAGCGCTCGATCCGATTGGCTGCCCGGAACCGCCGTAACGTCGGGTTTGTTTTCGGCTCAGTCGCGTCAGCTCCGCCGGTGTATTCTTCAGAGCCCGAGCCTCTCCCTGGTCTCCATTGCCGCCCGGACGGTGGCACACCGAGCCATGGGTCGGACCCATTCACCGCCCCGTCTCGGGCGTAAGTCTGGTCGCGCCGGCGTATAAGGGTCCGAGGACGCTCGCCGCAAAATAGGCGGCCTCGCAGCCGCTGCCGCAGGACTCGAACTTATCCGCTGCGGTGGTGCGCAAAGCCGGAAGCTCTCAATTCCCGGAGTTGGCCCGCATCCCCAGCGGCCGCGGACCACTGCGCGCTAGTCCTTGCTGGGGATAGGCGGGTGGGGGTGAATCCTTCGGGTCACCCTCGGGCGCCCCCTCGTCCACCCATCTCACGATCGTGTCGATCTCGCTCAGCGTCAGCTGATCGTGACCGGTCGTCGGTAGATACTGCCGTTCCCGAAACCAGGGTGGCATCTGTCTGGCCAGGAGCACATATTTGATCGCTTCCGCCCAAGGCCGTGTCTCCTTGTAAGAGAGCAACGAGATGGGCGCCACTTGTCCGGGCCGATGGCAGCTCTGACAGTGCCTTTCGAGAATGGGAAGTACATCTCGATAATAAGTACCGCTCGGGATGATCGTCGCAAAGGCGGTCGTCACCACACCAAGTAATGGCCCAATCCGGCAGATCCGTTTCATGACTTGCACCTCCGTTCGCATCGAGCGCTTCTGGGCCTGCTCCCTAACGTGTAACAGACCTGTTTCTCTTATATCGCCCCGCAGCGGGGGTTGTCAAGAACCGGACGAGGCGGTTGCTGGACCCGTGTCGGCGACCAGAAAAGTCACGGTTTTGTCGGGAAACGCATTGAGATCGAACTTGGCGAAGACGCTCGGGTAGGGCGCGCCGCCGGTCAGGTAGTAAACGTAGTGATAACAGGCTTCGGCAGAGGCGGCACACAAAACCACCGCCAGGATGAGGCTCAGCGAGGGTGGGAACCCTCGGAGGTGTTCTTTCATTCAGCCGCAGCCCCGCCCAGCCGCTGCGCGACTCGTGCTCGCAGGTCGTTCAGACTCATGACCAGTGTTTCATCCAATTATCCGACGGCTGGTTCCCGCCTCCAGCATAAGTTTGGTACTCGCCGCGCGTGTCACCACCCCGCTCGATGAGTCCCCCGGCGAAAGCCGGAACAGCCCTTGGGTCAAGCCCATGATCTGGGTCAGGCCTGACGGCCCCGTCCACCGAAACAACACAAACTCGCCGCCCAAATTGAGTTGTGGCGCGCCGGAATAGATCTGGCGCAGATTGTGGCGGTTGCGCCCGGAACCACCACGTCCAGTGAAGAGCCGCTGGTTGCCTGCTCTCGCTGACCTGAAACTTAGGACCTTCCCGGACGGACGATCAAAATCGGAACATCCAGGTGATGGCGAACGGGATTGATGGTATCGCCGAAAATGAGATCCTTCAGCCGGCCGTGCCCGTGCGCGCCCATGACGACGAGGTCGGGACGGATCTCGCGCGCGTAGCGGACGATTTCGCGGCGGGGCGAGGATGAGTGGTAAACGGCGGTCTCGACCGCGATCCCCTGCTGGCGGAGCGACTCGGCGATCGTTTCCAGGTACTCCCCACCGGCTTCCACCTCGGCGGTCGAAGACTCGGGACCATAGA
>JAGWQP010000550.1 GCA_028876805.1 Acidobacteriota bacterium
GCGTCGGTGTGCCCATCGCTCCCTCGACGGCTGAAGGCGCGCTTCCCAAAGATCAGTCCGTAGTAGCCAACCTGCTCGAGCGTACTTTTCCCATCAGCATCTTCGATGCGATGGCCCGCAACGACGTGCTCGAGATCGTCGTTTTTGCGTTTCTGTTCGGCGCCGCCTGCGCCGCTCTCGGTGCCAAGGCTGCCCCGGTTGTCTCGTTTCTCTCGGCGCTGGCGGACGTGATGTTTCTCTACACGCGCTACGTAATGCTTCTCGCTCCGCTCGGAGTCGGCGCCGCCTTGGCGGTCACCGTCGCCAGCAAAGGCGCCGGCGTCCTGTTCGGGCTGGGTAAGTTGATCGTCACCATGTATGCAGCGCAGGCGCTGTTCGTGCTGCTCGTGCTGGGCAGCGTCTTGGCACTATTCCGCATCCCGCTCGCCGCCTTTTATCATGCCGTGCGTGAGCCGTTCCTGATCGCCTTCTCGACTGCGTCCAGCGAAGCGGCCCTGCCCCTGGCTCTCGAAAACATGGAGCGCTTCGGGGTGCCCAAACACATTGTGGGTTTCGTCATCCCCACCGGCTACAGTTTCAATCTCGACGGCACCACGCTCTACCTCTCGCTGGCCTCGGTCTTCGTGGCGCAGGCCGCCGGAATCCGGCTTCCTTTCACCGACCAGTTGTTCATGATGCTGACCCTCATGCTCACCAGCAAGGGAGTGGCCGGCGTTCCGCGCGCCGCGCTGGTGATTCTCGCCGGCACGCTGACCACTTTTCACCTTCCTCTAGAAGGCGTAGCGATTCTGCTCGGCGTCGACGCTTTGCTCGACATGGCGCGCACCTCGGTCAACGTGCTCGGCAACTGCCTGGCCAGCGCCGTGGTTGCCCGGTGGGAACAAGGGCGGTAGACCAACACATGCCTCCAAGATTGAAACTGATTCGGATGGCGCTTCGCGCGGTTTTCTTGTAAACTGCTGAGCCAAAGGCGACACGTGCCTGATTCTTTATGACGTCTGACTTTTTCTTCATCAGGAGGCAAATGAAACCGCAAATGCTCGTGCTCGCTGCACTTTCGGCTCTGCCCGGTTGGCCGCAAGCGCTGAACCCCGCCCAGGTCACCGAGCTCGTTCTGGCGAACCACATCCTGGCGCACGAGGGCGTTCTCGACGCGTATGGCCATGTCAGCGTGCGGGATGCCCGCAATCCGACCCACTTTCTGCTGGCCAGTCACCTGGCGGCCGGGGTGGTTACGGCCGCGGATATTCTCGAATACGACCTCGATAGCAAGCCCATCCGCGCGGATGCGCCCACCGGCTACACCGAGCGCTTCATTCACAGCGAAATTTACCGTGCCCGGCCCGACGTGATGGCCGTCGTGCACTGCCACGCACCCGACCTGATCCCCTTCAGTGTCACCGGCATCGCGCTCCGGCCGGTTTATCACATGGCGGCGTTCCTCGGCGAAGGAGTCCCGGTGTTCGAAATCCGCGATGCCGGAGGAGTCACCGATATGCTCATCCGCAACCCGGACCTTGGTCATGCCTTGGCGCAGACCCTGGGCAACAAGCCGGCGGCGCTGATGCGCGGTCATGGGGCGGTCGTGGTGGCGGACTCGTTGCACGTAGTGGTAGGACGTGCGTACTACATGAACATGAATGCCCACCTCCAGCAGCAGGCACTCCTGATGGGCCGCCCGGTGAGCTACCTGGAAACAGAGGAAGCCCGCAAAGCGGCCCCACAAGACGGTTTCGAGCGGTTCTGGAACTACGGGAAGAGCCAGGTGGACATGCGGAAGTAGACGACCGCGGGCGAGGCTAGACGCGCTGCTTCGGCCGCTGCGCGAGTGCGGCAACGCGGCTGTGCTTCCGCCCGTAGGCGAAGTAAATCACCAGACCGATCACCAGCCACACCACCAGGCGTAGCCAGGTGTCCACCGGCAAGCTCACCATCAGATAAAGCGCGACGATAATTCCCAGGATCGGAACGACGGGCACGAGCGGCGTTTTAAACGGACGCTTTAAGTCCGGCCGGCGGCGGCGCAACACCCACACCCCCGCGCACACAATCACGAAGGCCAGCAAGGTGCCGATGCTCACCAGTTCACCGAGGATTCCGATGGGAATTAACGAAGCGAAAATCGCCACAAACAGCCCGACGGTGATCGAGGAAATATAGGGCGTTCGAAACCGCGGGTGCACCCGCCCGGCCCAATCCGGGAGCAGTCCATCGCGTGACATCGAAAAGAAAACGCGCGACTGGCCGAGCAGCATCACCAGCATGACCGTGCTCAACCCGAGGATGGTTCCAATTAGCACCAAGTACTCGCCCCAGACAATACCGGTGGCCTGCATACCACGGGCAACCGGCGCCGCTACGTTGAGAAGCTTATAACTCACGACCCCGGTGAGCAGCCATGCGGTTGCGACGTACAATAACGTACAGATGACCAGCGATCCCAGGATACCGATGGGCATGTCCTTTTGCGGGTCTTTCGCTTCTTGTGCGGCGGTCGAAACCGCGTCAAACCCGATATAGGCAAAAAAGATGACCGCCGCACCGCGCCCGATGCCCGACCAACCAAACCGGCCGAATTCGCCCGTGTTGGGCGGGATGAACGGATGCCAATTCGCGGAGGCTACCTGGGGGTGTGCCAACACATACGACGCAGCCATGGCGATGAAAACCAGCACCGTCCCGACTTTTACAAAAACGATGATCGTGTTGAAGTTGGCCGATTCCCGTATCCCAATCACCAGGATCGTCGTCACCAGGCAGATCGCGAGGAATGCCACGATGTTAAAGGAAGCAGTCGCATGCGGCAGGGCCGCCACAGCCGCACCGGCAGGGACCGAGTTCGCCGGCATCCAGATCCCGTCGTACTGAACTAGTATGGTTCCGGGAGTGCCCATAATTTCCGGTGGTAGCGGGACATGGAGATATTGCAGCAACAGAATCACGTTGGCACTCCACCCCGAGGCCACTGTCGCGGCGCCGAAGCCATACTCCAAGATCAAGTCCCAGCCGATGATCCAGGCGAACAACTCGCCCAGCGTGGCATATCCGTAGGTGTAGGCCGACCCGGCGATCGGGATCAATGAGGCAAATTCGGCGTAACAAAGCCCGGCAAACACACAGCCCAGGCCCGCTAATAGGAAGGAAAGAATAATTGCCGGACCCGCATATTGGGCTGCCGCCGAGCCGGTGAGTACAAAAATGCCGGCGCCGATGATCGCGCCGATCCCGAGCGTAACCAGGTTCACAACCCCCAGAGCTCGCTTCAGAGTGCACTCCCCCTCCTGTCCGGCCTCCTCCAAAATCAGGTTCAACGGCTTGCGAATCATGATGCTGGCCATATGTGCAACCGTCCGGAGTATAACATCCGGCCAGAATTTCCGCACCACACCCCCGGCCAGGCACGTTAAATTGAGAAGAGAGGAGTCGACTCGCGTGACCAAACTTCCGCTCCCCCTGTGTTTCTGCGCCGCTGCGCTCTGGGCCCAATCCCCCGCCGCCCCGTTCGACGTTAAAGCCATGGACTTGTCCGCGGACCCCTGCACCGACTTTTATCAATACGCCTGCGGGTCGTGGATGAAGAACAACCCGATTCCCGCGGACCAGTCGCACTGGGGACGCTTCACCGAACTCGAAGAACGCAACC
>JAGWQP010000551.1 GCA_028876805.1 Acidobacteriota bacterium
ATCGGATCGGGATCCGAACGGGTCACAACCCAGACGGTCGGGCGCTCGGTGGATGCGTTGATCTCCTGGTGCACCGTGTGCGCGGGAATGAAAACGAAGTCTCCTGGACCCGCCTCAGCGACATGCTCCAGACGATCACCCCACCGGTACCTGGCGGTACCTTCAAGCACGTACAGGATGGTCTCCTGATCGCCATGGTGGTGCGCACCGGTCGCTGCGCCGGGTAGCACTGTGCTAAGAAAGGCGCTCAGCACCTTGGCGTCGGGGTTGCGGCTGTCGAACGCGACCTCCCGGAGCAGCCCCGGGGTCTGCGGGGTGTCATCGGAGAGCTGGTCACGCCGAACGACGCGGACCGAAGGCTTGGCCATCGTATGTTTCCTTTCTAGACCGTTGTGTGGTGTCACCGACGGGTGTTCCCATGGCGAGCCTTTCTTTTGGTGCGCGACGCAGCGGCCGGCTAAGCGAGTTGGTCGAGCAGCTCGGATCGGTGCGACTGCGCCCATTGCGCGAGGTGGATCGGTTCGCGGCTAAGCAGGTCGGTCACGGTGCTGGTGACGACGGCGGAGTAGTCCATGCGGCCGTCGTAGGTTTGCTGCAGCCAGTTCAGCGCGCTGGCTGCGTAGGCGGCGTCATATTGGGCGGGGACAGTAACCTGCCCGGCGTCGACGAGGTTGCGGAGCTCCTGGGGAGTGATGACCACAGCCGGTATCTCCCGATCCAGTGCGGAGGACAGGATTGCGGCGATCTCGGTGGCGTTGAGGAGGTCAGTGGACAAGAAGTAGTCGTGGCTGGCGTGGACCTTGGGGCCTTCGGCAAGGACTTTGGCGATGACCGCGGCGATGTCGTCGGCGGCGACCCAGCCGACCCGTTTGTCACCGGCCGCCCACACGAAGGCGCCGTTCTGCAACCGATTGACGGTCAGCAGGTTCTCCATGAACACATGCGGGTGCACGTTGGCCCAGGCGAGGGAACTGCCCTTGATGTAGCGCTCAACCAGCTCGTGCCAGGCGAAGTGCGGGTCGGTGGAGCGGCCGTTGCCGAACACACCCAGGTGGACGATGAAGTTGACCCCAGCGTCTTCCGCAGCGTCGACCAGCGTTTTGCCCTGCTCGTTCATCGCCGATGTATAACCCGCCGAGAGAAACACTCGGTCGATGCCATCGAGGGCGGCAGGGAAGGTCTCCGGGTCGTCCAGGTCGAGGAAAACGGCGGCCATGCCCTGCTGTTCCCACTTCTCGACTGTCCCGCGACGACGGGAGGCCCGGACCGCGATAACTTCACCGTGCGTGCCATCGAGCGCCGCGGCCACCGCACCGCCTATCTTGCCGCTTGCGCCCGTCACCAGAACTCGGGGCGGCTGGTTCTTAACTGGCATCGGCTTCTCCTTCGTTGTTGCCATGCCACTACGGTCGCCGCCCCGTCGATATATTGCAAAGACGAAATTCTCCAATTCTCTATAAGCAAACGTTATATTCATGTGGTGAACCTTCTGCAGCTTCGTTACTTAGTGTCCATCGCCGAAGAGGGTTCCTTCACCCGCGCAGCGGAGCGACTTCTCGTGGCTCAGCCCTCGCTCTCGCAACACATGAAGAGCCTCGAACACGAACTCGGCGGGGCGTTACTGGAACGCATACCCAAGGGCGTTCGCCTTACCGCGGCCGGTAAAGAGTTCCTGCCCGAGGCGCGCGCAGCCATCAAACATGCCGATCGCGCAAAGCGCAACGCGCGCAGCGTGTTCGGACTCGAAGGTGGAGAACTCGAAGTGGCTACCGTGACGTCGGTAGCCTTCGGATTGCTGCCACCAGCCTTTAAACTCTGGCATGCAAACCATCCGTCGATCAGGA
>JAGWQP010000552.1 GCA_028876805.1 Acidobacteriota bacterium
CGCGATTCACGAGTGCGTGCCGTCTTCGCCCTGGCGCCGGCACTGGGGCCTGCGTTCCGGCCCGCAGCACTGAGCAAGGTTGGGATTCCGGTCCAAATCATGGCCGGCCGCGAGGACGACAACGTTCCGATCGCCAGCGGTGCCGAGTATTTTGCGGCGCATATCCCGGGCTCGAAGCTGGTGCTGCTGCGAGGCGGCGTACAGCACTACCAGTTCCTAGGTTCCTGCACGGCCGCGGGGCGTCAGAGCCTTCCCTTGCTCTGCACCGACCGGCCTGGGGTGAATCGTGACGCCATTCACGAGAAAACGCGGGCGATGGCCGTCCAATTCTTCGACACTCAACTGAAGACGCCGAAGTGAGGAGAGGTTCCGGAGCCTCGAGTTTGCTTTTGACATCGCGGAGGGCAGGGAGGTCGCCTCTCGTCAACGCGAGGCGCCTCGGGGTTTTCTGGCCCACGATCCCGCCCGCTAACGCGCCTTTTCTCAAGTCCATCGCCACCCCTCGTTGACCACTTCGCGCATCCTCTCCGGGGTTTCCGCCCGCTCACCCGCTACCTGGAAGTGGGACTCCCTGTCCACCCTTCGTCAGATCCGGGCCCAACGCTGCCACACCTAAAAGAAGGGGACCTTCTCAATCGGTCGCGCGCCACCTGAGGGCGGCCCGCAAACTAGCAGATCTCAAACGGAAACACCGTGGCCCTTACGCCGCAACGACGGTCCGTCGTCGAGTCGCGGCACCGGCATTGCCCACTCCACGTGCCGTTCTGGCAGTTGTCCCACGACGATGGGTTGCTGCGCCAGGGCCTCGACCGGGCAGCCGCCCCGATCGCCGCGGCCCGGACTAATACACCTGGTTGTGTCTATGACAGGCCGTCCGAAACTATGTCAATTTAGAAGAACGGATACCGAGGAATGCATGCAAAGTGAACCGATCATGGATTTGGCCCATTTGGGCCACTTGGAGTTATTGACTCCGAAACCGGAAGAGAGTCTTCATTTCTTCGTCGACGTGATGGGCATGACCGAGACCGGCCGCCAAGGCGATTCCGTGTACCTCCACGCGTATGACGACTACGAACGCCACTCTCTCAAATTGACGGCGTCCAAGCTGCCCGGCCTCGGCCACGTCGCCTACCGCGCGCGCAGCCCGCAGGCCTTGGAACGTCGTGTGGCAGCCCTTAAAGGCTCGGGTTTCGATGTCGGCTGGAGGGACGGCGACCTGGCCCACGGACCGGCTTTTCTCTGCCATGACCCAGACGGCCACCAGCTCGAGCTCTATTACGAAACGCAGTGGTACCAGGCGCCACCCGAGTTGCGTCCCGCGCTTAAGAACCAGGCCCAGCGGTTTCCCGCGCGGGGCATCAACGTGCGTCGGCTGGATCACTGGAACGGACTGGCGGTCGACATCGAAGGCAATCGCGAGTTTTTCGAGAGGTACCTCGGGTTTCGTCTCACCGAGCAGATCGTGCTCGACAACGGCACCGAAGCGGCGATGTGGATGACTTGTACCAACAAGAGTTACGACTTCGCCTATACGCGCGACCACACCGGAACCAAAGGCCGCTTTCATCACGTGACGTACGCGGTCAACAGCCGTGAGGAAGTCCTGCTGGCAGCGGACATTTGCCTGGAAAACGGCGTGTATATCGAGACCGGACCGCACAAGCACGCCATTCAACAGACGTTCTTTCTCTACGTGTACGAACCGGGTGGGAATCGCGTGGAAGTCGCCAACGCTGGAGCCCGCCTGATTCTGGCGCCGGACTGGAAGCCGATCCGTTGGACGGAAGCCGAGCGCCGGAAGGGTCAAGCTTGGGGCCTGAAGACCATCGAGTCGTTCCACACTTACGGAACGCCTCCGGTGGAGGTGGCGACCGAGAGATGACCCGCGGCCGCGAAGCGCTGGTCCTGCTGCCCGGCTTTCTCTGCGATCAGCTCGTCTGGCAACATCAGATCGACCGATTGTGGGACGTGGCAGATTGTACCTGCGCCGAATATGGCTTGGTGGATTCTCTTCCGGCGATGGCCGACTCGGTACTCCGCACCGCGCCCGCGCAGTTTTCGGTCGCCGGCCACTCCATGGGCGGGCGCGTCTCCTGGGAAATCTTCCGCAGGGCGCCGGAGCGGGTGCGTCGTCTGGCGGTCTTTGACACTGGTACGGCTAAGCGGTCTGAGGGCGCCTCGGGTGAGGAGGAAGAACGGGGCCGGCGTCGCTTGCTTGCCGTGGCTCGATCCGACGGAATGCGAGCCATGGCCTTCGAATGGATCCAGGGAATGGTCGCACCGCGGCGGCTCACCGACAGCGCACTGGTCGAGTCGATCGCGAGCATGTTCGAGCGCAAGACGCCGGATGTCTTTGAAGCCCAGATGAACGCATTGCTCAACCGTCCCGATGCGACCGAACTGCTTGGCCGCATCCGGTGCCCCACACTCGTGTTAACGGGCCGCGAAGATGGTTGGAGCACGCCCGCCGCCCACGAGCAGATCGCGTCCCGCATTCGGGGCAGCAAACTAGTCGTGGTGCCCGAGAGCGGGCACATGTCGACGCTCGAGCAGCCGGCCGCGGTCTCCGGTGCAATGCGCGAGTGGCTCGCGATGCCGGGGTCCCTCCCTTAGCGCTAGCGCTGGTGCGTACGCCAGCCTTCGTGATACGTTTCGCGGACGACCTTGGAGTAAGGCACGGGGCTGACGGTTGCGCGGACTTCGATCTGCTTGTGGCGCTCGACGGTCGTCTTTTGCGAGCCGCCGCCTTCTTCGCCCCACACGAGCGTGACCTCGGTGCCGGTCTCGATGTTCGGCTCCACCACGCC
>JAGWQP010000553.1 GCA_028876805.1 Acidobacteriota bacterium
GCCAACTCATCTTCGGCCTGGAGGATGAGGTAATTGTTTTTGCCGGTTTCGGGATCGCGGCGGTATTCCTCGCAGAACTGCTTGAAGGCGTCCATCACCGAAGTCGATGGGGTAATCGGATACCAGGCGGCAACGGTAGCTCCGGCGTAGACACAACCGAGAGCCAGAGCCGTGTTGCCGTCGATGAGAATCTTGTCGCGATTCGCGTCCATCTTTTCCAGACGGAAAGGCAGCGGCTCGAAATGTTCCTTGGCGTAATCAAAGCCGAGGCGAAGCGCTTTGTGGTTGGAGGCCCGCAGCGTTTTTTTGGCGGCGAACTTTTCATCGAGCAGTTGGTCGACCACGCCCATGTCGATGTCCAGAACCGCGATCAAGGAGCCCGCGTACGCGATGTTCTTCATCAGGACTCGTTCGCGCGGATCCCGAAACTGTTCATTGCACATCTGGGCCAGGGGGACACCGAGGAAGGTGACATCCTCGCGGTGGAGAGCCGGGTCGAGCGGCCAAGTGGAATCGTAGAGCAGATAGCCACCTTTGCGGACTTCGCGGATGTCGCGGTCATAGGTTTGGCCGTTCATGGCCACCATCAGATCATAGTCAAGAGCGCGCGCGGTGTAGCCGTCTTTGTTGACGCGGATCTCATACCACGTGGGCAGGCCCTGGATGTTGGAGGGGAAAAGATTCTTGCCCGACACCGGGATGCCCATGCGAAAGATGGCCTGCATGAGCAGGCCGTTGGCGCTGGCTGATCCGGTCCCGTTGACGTTCGCTAGTTTGATCGCGAAATCGTTGACTTTTGTTTCAATGGTTACGCCGGTACGCATGTCTTTTCGGTGATGGAGTTGGCGGCATAGGGGATCAGGAGCTCGAATTTCTGCATATCCCAGGCCGACGTCGGGCAGCGCTCCGCGCACAGGCCGCAGTGCACGCAGAGGTCTTCGTCCTTGAGCATGAGCCGATTGGTCTGAGGAAGCGGAGCCGAAGCGTACAACGCTTGATCCAAGTTCAGAGCCGGCGCCGAAAGACGTGTCCGCAGCTGTTCTTCGGCGGCAGCGGGCGCCATGGTCAGGCACAGCAAGGGACAAACATCGATGCAAGCGTCGCACTCGATGCAGCGCGCCGGATAGAAGACGGTCTGGATGTCGCAATTGAGGCAGCGCTGGACTTCACGAGCGGTCTGCGCGGCGTCAAAGCCGAGCTCCACCTCGATGCCGAGCTCCTGGAAGCGACGTTCGAGATCGACGTGATTCATCTTCTGGCGCGTCGCCGGGTTGTAGTCGTTGTGATAGCTCCACTGGCCGAGGCCCATTTTCTGGCTGATCAGGTTCACCGCTTGAGGCGGGCGTTCGGAGACGGGTATCGCCTGACAGTAGTTGTGAATCGAAATCGCTGCCTGGTGGCCGTGCTCGACAGCCCAGATGATGTTCTTCGGGCCGAAGGCGGAATCGCCGCCAAAGAAAATGCCTGGCCGAGTCGACATCATGGTGACCGGGTCCACCCTGGGCTCCTCCCATTTGTTGAACTCGACACCCAAATCGCGCTCAAACCAGGGGAAGGCGTTTTCCTGGCCGATGGCGAGGATGACATCGTCGGCGGGCAAGAAGACCGTATCGATCACTTGGGAGTTCTTGGCGCCTTTGTCCCACTCGAGCCGCTCGAACTCCATGCCCTTCAGGTGGCCGTCCTCCACCACGAAACGTTTCGGCGCGTGGTTCACCAGGATCTCGACACCCTCTTCCTCCGCGTCGTCGAGTTCCCACGGCGAGGCCTTGAAGAAGCCGCGCGGGCGGCGCGCCATCACCTTGATGTCCTTACCTCCCAGCCGGCAGGAAGAACGGCAGCAATCCATGGCCGTGTTCCCGACGCCGATAATGAGAACCCGCTCGCCGACCGAATCAACGTGTCCGAAGGCGATCGACTCAAGCCAATCGATGCCGATGTGGATGCGGTCGGTGTCGTGCCGGCCGGGAAGTTCCAGTTCCTTGCCCCGCGGCGCCCCACTGCCGACGAAAATGGCGTCGTACCCCTCCCCCAGCAGCGCTTTCATGCTGGTGACCGGCGAGTTGTACCGGATCTCGACACCCATGTCGAGGATCATGTCGACCTCGTCCATGAGCACGCGCTCTGGCAAGCGAAACGAGGGAATGTTGGTGCGCATCAGACCGCCGGGCTTGTCATTCTTTTCAAACATGACGATTTCATAGCCGAGCGGCAGCAGATCATTGGCGACGGTGAGTGAGGCCGGGCCGGCGCCGATGCACGCAATGCGTCTGCCGTTTTTCTCTTCCGGGATCTTGGGCAACAGGTGGGAAATTTCACCGCGATGATCGGCGGCGACCCGCTTCAGACGGCAGATGGCCACGGGCTTTCCGTCGATGCGTTCGCGACGGCAGGCCGGCTCGCATGGTCGGTCGCAGGTGCGTCCGAGGATGGCCGGAAAAACGTTGGACTCGCGGTTTAAGATGTAGGCTTCGGTGTACTTTCCCTGCGCGATGAGGCGAATGTACTCGGGAACGTTGGTGTGCGCCGGGCAGGCCCACTGGCAATCCACAACTTTGTGAAAGTAATTCGGGTCATCCGTATTAGTTGGTTTCAACCCACGCGCTCCTCGGACCCTTGCCCCTCATTGATCTCCTCAGAATCTAACATTATTCTACATCTTTCGGCGGGTTCGCTGGGCGCCGGCGGTCCGGGCCAACACGGAACAATGAGAGAATTCACCTGACATCCCGCTCGCTGTTTTACCACGTTGTGCGGCTTCGCCGTGCGTCCAGCAACCCGCGTTCCGGCTTCTCTCGAAGATCGAGGGCGTTTTAAAAGCCCTTGAAATCCCGCAGGCCCACACGGTTGGCCCGGGGCGTAATCGTCACTTCATTCTGGTGGGACGATCCGGAGATACGTCTTGTGACCGTGAGGCCGGGCGCGCGGAGATTCGATGGGCGCGCGGCCAGCAACCTGCCTGAGAACAGAAACCTGTTTCCGCATGGATTGGACACGGAAACCATCGTCTGCCAAAGAGACAACCAGCGAGAGGGAGGACCGTCGGCGCGGCATCGCGATAGAGGGACCACACCTGCCACTGGCTCTACAAGAATCTCATTAATGGACGCGAAGTGACGGATCCTGCCGTCGAGTGGCGCGCCGCGGCCGGACCGACCTCGTGTTTCATTTGATGAAAACCGCCTCGATCCGTTCGAGTCGGAAAGTAGCACCAGGCGTGACCGCTTTTTTCTGGATCCGCGCATTTGCGGAGGGGACCTGACGACGGTGAACATGGGCGGTCCCGCTGATTTCGCTCCGCCGATCGCGCCACTCGACCGCCGAACGGTGGCGA
>JAGWQP010000554.1 GCA_028876805.1 Acidobacteriota bacterium
GACGGCGTACGGCTGGTCGACGAAGAGCAGTTCGGCCCGGCCCTGCCGGTCATGCCATACAAGGACATAGACGAAGCGGTACGCCGCGCGAACTCGACCACCTATGGCTTGAGCGGCTCGGTATGGGGGACCGATTCGGACCAGGCCGCCGAGGTTGCCAAGCAGCTCGAATGCGGCTCGGCGTGGGTAAACCAACATCTGGCGATCGCTCCTAACCTTCCCTTCGGCGGCGCCAAATGGTCGGGTATCGGCGTGGAAAACGGACCGTGGGGTCTGCTCGGCTTCACCGAAATCCAGGTGGTGAACGTCGCCAAACAATAGGTAGTTTGTTTTTGCCCATAGCGGGCTGCCGGAACTGCTGTTTCGGCAGCCCGCTTCTTTTGAGCGGCTGGCTTTCCTCCCATGTCTGGAGGCCGCCCAATTTTTCAGGGACCTTGGAGCGCGCCGCGAGGAAGTCGATTCATCAGGCGGCGCGGTGCGACTTCAGCGCTGCGCACTCACGGCCAAGCTTAGCATCGGATCTTGTTAAGAAGATGGCTGTCGTTATTCGAGGCTCTTTGCGGAGCCGAGGGAATCACTTAGCGACACACACTCGGTCACCGAAGAGTTGCTCGCTATCCTGAAAGGCAACCTGGCGGCTTGATCGTCATCGGACGGCGGACTAGACGCATTTCATGGGCAAGATCAAGGCGTGGAGAGCGGAATTGCTTGCGGTCGTCCTGCTCACCCTTTCCCTGGTTGCCTGCGCACCACAACCGCCGCCACCACAACCTCAGGAGCAACCGACGCCCTGGCGCACTCCTGGAGCGCCGGTCCCGCCTCCGGGGCCTGGTTACGCGCCGGCGCCCCCGCCAGGCGCTGGGCCCTAGGGCGCCCGGTTTTTTGAAAGCTGCTCCTCCGGTTTTCTTCCCGACCCGCTATAGGACGACTCAGGGCTGCTGTACGCAGCAGCTTTGAATCTCCGACTGCGCTTGGTCGTCATCGACTGGATTCAACTGCGGTCGCCCGACCAGCAATCCCCAACCCATGCGCTCCCGCACGTAGTAGACACGTGGGTCGGCATCGATATCGAGCACATCAGCGGTTTCGGTGCTTGTGCTGCAAGTTACGCGGCCCGCTGGAACGACAAACGCGTGATAGCCGCCGGGTTCGATTACTGCAGATTCGTTTCCGCAGCGGACGGTCGGATGCATCAGCGACCCGAAAAAGCTGTAGGGGCGGTATACGTAGATGGTCGCCGTATTGGATGGCGCATTCGCGCGTTCATACGGCTTCCCCTGAGCCGCGCATCCCGCGGCCAGCAAGGACAGCGCCAGCAGGGCCATCCTCGCGCTGCACCGTTCATTCGGTTTGACCAGCCGCCGCCGCCAGACGCGCCGAATCAACATAGAGCTCCCGATCGATTTTATCGCGCACCGCGACCCGCACTGCATAGTCCAGCTCCCGGTGCGTCGGCTGCGCATACATGCTGTATGGTTTCGTGACACGACTCTGCGCCTTGTAATCGCCGATCAGGTGTCCACCGTAGAAGATAGACAGGGACGCGACCGCAGTCACACCGTATTCCCCCATCGGATACCCGGCGTATGTGCGCGGATCGATCGCCGACAGGATCATCGGGGTGTGATGCTCCTCGTGGGTTAGCTCTTCGCGGTAGGAAAACGTTATCTGCGACTGGTTGGTCAGCGACCTTGCCACCGCCGGCGGCAGTTGAGCGGGATCCCCGTCTAGCAGCTTTCCCTTAAATGGCAGTGGCCGGACCGGCAGTGACGATTGCGCTACGGGCGCTGCCGTCGGGTCAACTCGGTAGGTCGTTGAAGCTGGAGTTGTTGACGTCGATCCGGGAGCAGCCGGCTGCTGCATGGCACAGGCCTCCAAAGCCAGTGCAACCAGAACAGATTGCGCAAAGGTGCGCCACCAGCCCATGGCGTTTCGGCCGAATCCGGAGCGGGGCGATAGGCCAACGGTCACAGGTCCATTTCAGCGCAGCTAACCGTGCGTCCACAAGTTCGTCAGCAGGCCGACCCCAGGGGGCACCTTCAAAGACACTGCGCTCGGCGGCGTCGGATCCCAGCGGTCACTCGGTCGGAGTTGTCTCATTTCTTCGCGGCAGGAGTCAGTACTCCTGGGGATTTAGATATGCCCGCTGCCCGAATGTCCTGCTTTTCCTTCGGCGCGGCGTCACGGGAGTCCCCGTATCGACGGGAGACATTCTTTTTTCTCGCGTTCCACTGTCGGCGGCTTGACCATTGCGCTTCGGGTCGATCAGCTCACCATGCTCCCCCTTGCCAGGGGGTCCTGCGTGTTGGGGAGGCGCGGATCTTGGGTCGCGGGACAGCAGATGATCGCCGACTCGATCTACAATAATCCCACCTGGCTGTGGGGCCCGATTCTCGTGGGATTGGCCGCAGGGAATTGCGGGGCTTGGACTGGCGGTCGTCCACCGCCTGGTGCATGTCGAAGTTCGCCGCGCCCACA
>JAGWQP010000555.1 GCA_028876805.1 Acidobacteriota bacterium
CGGAAACTGGGTGCACGATCCCGGGCACCGGTTAGGCGTCCCCTATCCCAATAGCGGTGTGGCCAGCCGTTTCGCTTCGTCCGGATTCGGCGGCGGGCGGGGGAGCCGCAGTTCGTTCGGATCGGTTGGCTCTCAGCCCGGCGTTTCGCCCGGACCACGTGCCTTTGCGCCCGGTGGAGCAAACCGGCCCCTGACGAACAATACGCCAGCTTCGGGTTGGCGGCGCTTCGGGCAGCCGGGAGCGCCCACTCCCGTTGCGGGCCAGTTTCGCGGGTCCAACGCCCAGCCCAACTATGGCGCCAGAAGTTCGAGCGGTGGCAACAACTATCGCGCCACTCCTTCTCCCAGCTACAACTACGGCGGAAACCGCAGCACGCCCAGTTACCGGTCGAGCCCCTTTTCCGGTGGTAGCGCTCCCTACCGAGCGGGTCCGGCGCCGAGCTACCCCAGAGGAAACGGCAGCGTTCCAAGCTATCGCTCGAGCCCGTCGTTCGCAGGCGGGGGCGTCCGGGGTGGTTTCGGCGGCGGCCCCCGTTCTTTTGGCGGTGGTGGCGGACCCCGCTCTTTCGGCGGTGGCGGCGGAGGCGGTTACCGCTCGGGTGGAGGCGGGGGCCATGGCGGTGGTGGCGGTTCCCACGGGGGCGGTGGCTCTCACGGGGGAGGCCGCCGCTGAAACGGGCGTACTCCTCGCGCGCCGGTACCCGAGCCGCGCGCGTTCGCCAGAGATCTACTTTCGTTCGAAGCTCACCTCGATCTGAATCGGGGATTCAATCGGCTGGCCATCGAGGGTGGCTGGCTGATACCGAGATTTGAGGACGGCATCCCGAGCCGCGGCGCCCAGAGCCGGGTACCCACTCACCACTTTCACGTTGCTCACTGCGCCTTGTTTGTCCACAGTCGCCGACAAAGTCACGACACCATACAATCCCCGCTGCTTCGCAATAGCCGGAAGGATGGGGAGGGGGCGGCTGAGCAACTTGGCTGGCATGTACTTGCCCCCCAAAGACGCTTTCGGACCAGTCCCAGCGCCCGGATCGTTCTTGGGTAACTCGGGCGGTGGAACGACGCGAGGCGGCTCTCCGACGGCGACCGGCAGCGCCGGCGCCGGGCGGACGGAGGTAGGATCCGCATTAGGCGGGGGAAGTAACAATGCCGACGAATCCTCCGGTGGGTTGGCGTTCAAGGGCGGCGGGACAAAACTCCGGCGGGGTTCCGGTGGAACCGGCTTCGTGGCTGGCTTTTCTTCAACGGGCGCGGCACCCAAAGGTTCAGGCCGCACCGTGTAAGCCCCAGGGGAAACCGACGCCGGGGATTGGACCGGGGCGTCTTGCTCGGGAGCGCTCCTGGGAGCTGAAGGCGCGGCTTGGGTGACGGAAACGGGCTTGGCCGCAGGCGAACCGCTGTGTGAAAGCCGCCATACCGCGGCACTGGCTGAGACCAGAACCAACAACGCTGCGGCCGCGCTTGCCGCCCAGTGCGGACTGCCCACATTCGATATCCGCGAGGGCGACCCGCTAGGCCCGGCAGGCGGTTGCTCAAGCCCAGGCCGCATCCACTCCTCATCGTAGCGTTGCGCGGTCGCGGGAGGTCGGTCGCTCGCAGGCCTTTGAACCTTATGCTTGCTGGGGATTCGCTGGCCGCCCGGGATGGACCGCAGATCCCGTTCCAGAATCGGATCAGCTGGGAAAAGGGACAATAAGCTGCGAAGCAGATCGGATGCCTGCTGAAAGTCCTGCTTCTGAATCAGTTTGAGGGCCTTCTCGCGGCCTCGCTGGTATAGAAGGTCTTCTTCGGTAGCAGCAGTTGCCTCGCGGACCTTCTCAAGCAGCGCCTCGACATCCGGCCGATTCGGCGCGGCCAATTGGATGAGGATCTCTTCGGCCTGCTGGAACTGGCGTCGTCCGAATAAAACCTGAGCCGTCCGCCATTCGTCTCGATATTTTCGCTTCGCCTCCAACTCCTGTTCGAGCGCTCGTCGGGAGGCTTCCGGCAAAGACTCGGCGCCTTCGAGAAGAATCTGCTCGGCCTGCTCGATTTCATCGTCAGCCAGTGACTGGCGGACTTCCGCCGCGACTCGCTCACTCTCGGCCCGCCGCAAGCCGTCGCGGACCTGCGGTAAGAGGGCCTCGAATTCGGATTCGCCGGGGAACTCTGCCTGGGCTGCCTCCAGAAGCGAGAGCGCTTGTGGCCAAGCTTCGGCGGCCACCTTCTGTCCAATCGCGTCGAGGCGCCGCAGCAATTTCCGGCGGCGTTCCTGTTCCCGCAAGCGGGTCCGCAACCGCTCGGCGGCCTCCAGGGCATCTTTCGACGATGGATCGATCTGCAAAGCTTCTTCCAACACCGCCAGGGCGACGGACCATTGTTGGGATTGTTCGAGATCGCGGGCGCGGCCTAATGCATCTTGAACAAGGCGCGATTTCTCCCAGCCCGGCAGCAATTCTTCGATCGCTGCCAACCTGGAGGCCACGCTCGGATCGTTTGGAAACTCCGCGGCCTTCGCACGGAGGAGTTGGGCCGCCAGGTCGAGACGTTGACTGTCAGCCAGCCATTGAGCCTCATCGAGGGCGGTGCGGACCGCAGCAGCGACTCGGGCGTCGCGTTCCCTTTGCTCTCGCGCCTCGAGCAGGAGCGCCGAAAGCGGCTCATCTTCAGGGAATTCGGCGGTCAACTGCTCGAGCAGGGGCACGGCGTCGGCGATGCGTCCTTGGGCGACTAGGGATCCGACCGATTGCCTTTGCGCCTCGAGACGGGCTTGTCGCTCCGCCTTGGCTTTTTGCGTCTCGACGTGCTCCAGCCACTGGCGGATCTCCTCGGAGTCCGGGCATTCGTCGCGCAAGCCGGTGAGTATGGTGAGGGCATCGTCAAACG
>JAGWQP010000556.1 GCA_028876805.1 Acidobacteriota bacterium
CCGGTTGAAGATGACTTTCCTGCTCATGGCCGGTCTCAACGTCGCCGTGTTTCACTTCACTACATCGCGCACCATGCCTCGATGGGACGTGGATAGGACGCCGCCGATCCGTGCGCGCCTGGCCGGGGGCGTGTCGCTGGCGCTGTGGGCGGCCGTCGCAGTCTGCGGGCGCATGATCGCCTATAATTGGTTCGACAAGATTCCTACGGCCCTTACGCGGTGAAGTCTATGTCCGTCCTGCCGCTCTTCACCTGGTTCGAACACTCCTGGATGGGCGAAGGCATTCGCGCGTCTCGCTGGCTTTTTCCGGCGATCGAATCCGTGCACCTTTTGGCACTCGCGGTCATAGGCGGATCGGTGCTGGTGGTGAACCTTAGCCTTCTCGGTCTGGGTTTGGGGCGCCGGTCGGCGGCGCAGCTTTGGCACGAGACCTGGCCCTGGTTCGCGGGCAGCCTAGCTTTGATGCTCGGATCCGGCTTCCTGCTGTTCACCTCGGAAGCAGTGAAGCTTTACTATCACGAGGCCTTCTGGGTAAAGATGAGCGCGCTGCTGCTGTCGCTGGTATTCACGGCAACGGTTCAGCGCCGGACCGCCTTGGCGGATCCGGACCGGGTGACGCCGTGGCGGAGTCGCGCCGTCGGCCTCGTATCGCTGCTGCTCTGGTTCGTTGTCGGCGCGGCCGGAAGATGGATCGGGTTTTCCTGACTGTCGCGCTTCAGGCCTATCTTAACCGCGTGCGAGGCAGATTCGGTCCTTTCGCCCGGCGGGTGAAGGAGTACTCGATGCGAAGGCGGTTTCTATTCTTGGCTGTTGGAGCGGTGCTTGCCCTTGAATCCTCCGCCACCAGGCCCGACGCCTGGCGCGCGCCACGCGCCGCCGATGGTCACGCCGATCTGAGCGGGATCTGGGAAGCCCTGAATACCGCCAACTGGGATCTGCAGGACCACTCGGCGCAGGCTGGCACGATGTGGGAAACGGGCGCGATCGGCGCCGAACCCGCCGGGCTGGGAGTTGTCGAAGGAGGTTTGATTCCTTATCTTCCATCGGCACTCGAAACGAAGAAGACAAACTTCTCCAACCGGCGCACCAAGGACCCGGAAGCCAAGTGTTATATGCCCGGCATCCCGCGCGCAAACTACATGCCCTACCCTTTTCAGATCGTGCAGTCGCCGAGAGGCATATTGTTCGTCTATGAATTTGCGAGCGCGAATCGCCTCGTCAACATGGGCAAGCTGGTCGAGGCTGTGTCCGATAGCTGGATGGGCACCAACAACGGGCGCTGGGAGGGAGACACGCTGGTGGTAGACGTAACCGGGCTGAATGGTCTGGCGTGGTTTGACCGCGCCGGAGACTTTGCCAGCGACAATCTGCATGTCGTCGAGCGCTTCACGCGCACCGACCGCGACCACCTGCACTACGAAGCCACCATCGAAGATAAGACGGTCTTCAGCCGCCCGTGGAAGATCAGCATGCCGCTCTACCGCCTTGTGGAGACGAACGCTCGGCTTTTGGAATTCAAGTGCGTGGAATTTGCCGAAGAGCTGATGTACAACCAGTACAAGAAGAAGTGATGCGCGGATCGCCCGAGGCGTTTGTGCTCCGCGCGGAACTCACTTTTCGGCCGCCTTTTCTGCGGCGCGGGCCTCGCTCAGGACATTGGCCATCGCGTAGTTGCCCTCGTGGCAGGCGTATTCGAAAATCTGGTAACCGGGCTCGCGGGTTATGGGGAACGCGACGGTCCAGGGAGCGGTGAAGATCTTTGGATCGTGCACGGTCACTTCGTACTGGATGGCGCGGTCACTGGTGCGTTTGAATCGCTCGACCAGACGCAGATCATCACTGTACTTCATGCCTTCTCCGTTTTCGCCTATGCCGAGCCGACCGCCAATGAAATTCGTTGTCTCGACCACGAGCATGTCGCCTTCCCAGTGTCCGCGCGAGTCGCCCATATACGTGCGAATTCC
>JAGWQP010000557.1 GCA_028876805.1 Acidobacteriota bacterium
GGCACAGCCGCTCGTCCTTGATTCCTACGGTTCTCACACCGTCATGTGAAGCCTCGTCCAGGCGCGGAATTGGAGGCCGGTGTCGAATTTGACTCTGGCGTTCTGTAAGATGAGGAAACGGAATTGCCGGCGACAAGACCAGAATGGCCGTATCATCGCCGGCACTCGTCCTCGAGGTGAACCATGGTGTGGCGAAGATCGGTCGGATCAATGGCGTTCGTATGTATGTGGGCGGCATCGCAGACTGTGCCGCCGGGCACCAGCAACGGGGAGTGGTCGTCGTATGCCGGAGATCTCCGGAATTTCCACTATTCGCCACTCGACCAGATTAACGCGAACAACTTCAATCGCCTCGAGGTCGCTTGGCGGTTTAAGACCGACAACCTAGGGAATCGCCCCGAATATAAGCTGGAAGCGACGCCGTTGATGATCCGTGGCGTCCTGTATGCTACCGCCGGGTCGCGCCGCGCGGCGATCGCGCTCGACGCCGCAACCGGGGAATTGCTTTGGGTGCACGGCGAAAGCGAGGGGGCACGCGGAGCCGCCGCTCCCCGCCAACTTTCCGGCCGGGGGTTGTCGTACTGGGCGGATGGAAACGAAGAGCGGATCTTGTACGTGACCCCGGGATACCGGCTCGTCTGCCTGGATGCCAAGACTGGCATGCCGATTCGGTCGTTCGGGGACAACGGCTCGGTGGACATGAAGAAGTTCGCGGTCTACGGCACGGGGCAGCCGATCGATCTCGTCAATGGCGAGATCGGGCTGCACGCAACTCCGGCGGTGACCCGCAGCGGGGTCGTGCTGGTGGGTTCCGCGTTCCGCGAAGGCGGAACTCCCAAGACTCACAACAATACCAAGGGAATGGTGCTGGCCTTCGACGCCCGCACCGGGAAAAAGCTATGGCAGTTCAATACCATCCCGCGGCCGGGTGAATTCGGCAACGACACCTGGCTAAAAGAATCGTGGGCTGTAAACGGGAATGTCGGTGTGTGGAGTCAGATGGCCGTCGATGAAGAGCTCGGCTTAGCCTATCTCCCGGTGGAGACGCCCTCGTCGGATTTTTACGGCGGGCACCGTCCGGGCAACAACCTCTTTGCCGACAGCCTGGTATGCGTCGACCTGAAGACCGGCGAGCGCAAGTGGCACTACCAGTTGGTGCACCACTCGATCTGGAACATGGACATTGCGGCGGCGCCCGTGCTGGCGGATCTCACGGTGAACGGCAAGCCAGTGAAGGCAGTGCTCGAGTCGAGCAAGCAGGCGTTTCTCTATGCGTTCGACCGCGTGACCGGCCGGCCCATCTGGCCGATCGTGGAGCAGCCGGTGGAGAAAGGAGACGTGCCGGGCGAGTGGTATTCACCAACGCAGCCGTTTCCCACCAGGCCGGCAGCGTTCGACCATCAGGGCGTGACCGCCGACAACCTGATCGACTTCACCCCGCAGCTTCGCGCCGAAGCCTTGCGCCTGGTTTCGAAGTTCAAGCTGGGGCCGATCTTCACGCCGACAGTGGTGAGCCGAGCAGAAGGGCCAATCGCCTCCTTCCGGTCGTCGGGAGGGATGAACTGGCCGGGCTTCTCATTCGATCCCGAGACTCACATTGCCTATGTTCCTTCGTTCGTCTCGTTTCCGCCGGTGGCGTTGCTTCCGCCGCCAAGCAAAGAGTTCTCCGATATCGACTATGTCGAAGGGTTTGCCACCACCGGTGTACGGTATGTCTCCGGCCCGGGCGAGAACGTCGGCGCCGATGCACCGCAGCCGGCCCCACGCCCCGCGGCATCCGAGCGTGCTGGAAATTCGACGACGGCTGGCGTCGGCAATAACCTCAACTTGACTCCCGAGGGTCTGCCGCTGTTGAAGCCGCCCTATGGGCGCATCACTGCGATCAATATGGATAGGGGTGAGTTCGTCTGGCAGATCGCGCACGGCGACACGCCGGACTATATCCGCAATCATCCCGCGCTGAAGGGCCTGAACATCCCGCGGACGGGACAAGCCGGCTACGTCGGCGTGCTCGTGACTAAAACGCTTGTCATTGCGGCCGACCCGCAGGTGACCACGGCCGAGAATCGCCCGCGCGGGGCGATGTTGCACGCATACAACAAGGACACAGGTCACGAGGTCGGAGCGGTGTGGATGCCGGCTCCACAAAGCGGCTCGCCAATGACATACATGGTCCACGGCAAGCAGTACATCGTGGTCCCGATCAGCGGCGGCAACTACTCGGGTGAGTTCCTCGCGTTCCGGCTGCCGGAATAGTGCGCATGCCGCGGGGCAGTCACCCGTTCGCTTCGTTGTGCTTCGAGGCACAAGGAAGATCGCTGCGAATATCTAAACCACGCCCCTGAGCTCGATGGTGCCGCGCCGCTCGACGCGCCGGATCGGCCGCTAGGCCAGTCCACATGACTTGACATTAGAATTCGTGGAATGTACCTTCACGGGTGTTAGTCGGCCTGCGGCGCTTCAGCAGCTGAAACGCAGCGAAGTGCCAGCTGTGAAGTGGCCAAGGGTTGGCACACCCTGGAGGTTTCCATGCCGAATTGTTTTGGTGCTCTGATCACCGTGATCGTACTGGGTCATCTGCTAGCCGGACCCGCCGCCGGCCAAACCGCCACCCCCGCCGTAACGGCCAAAAACACGGCCTCAAAGGTATGGAAGCCACCTCATACGCCGGATGGACAACCCGACCTAGAGGGGATCTGGAACAGCTCGACTCTCACACCGCTGGAACGGCCCGCGGCACTTGCGGACAGGGAGTTTCTTACTGCCCAGGAAGCGGCCGACTACGAGCGATCCCTGCTTCGAATCACGAACAGAGATCGCCGCGACGGATCCGCTGAAGACGATCTCAACCGGGCCTATAACGACTCGTGGTACGATTCGGGAACCAAGATCGTCAAGACCAGGCGAACCTCGCTCATTATCGATCCGCCTGACGGGAGAATCCCTCCCTTCACACCCGAGGCGCAGACCAGAGAGGAAGCCCGCGCCGAGGACCGTCGCCGCCGGGGTCCCGACCCCGCCGATTCCTGGGAGGACCGAAGCCTGGGCGAACGTTGCATCACGCGCGGAGCGCCAAAACTTCCCGGCGGGTACAACAATAATTTTCAGATCGTCGAGACCTCTCGATACGTGGCGATCCTCCAGGAGATGATCCATGAGGTTCGCATGATCCCTCTCGATGGGCGTCCGCACATAAACAAAAACATTCGCCAGTGGCTGGGGGATTCGCGCGGGCATTGGGAGGGCAATACGCTGGTGGTCGACACCACAAATTTCACCGGCAAGATCGTCTCCAACGCATTCAATTGCTGTCGGGGAGCCGGGGCCAACTTGCATCTGATCGAACGATTCACGCGTGTCGACAATGACACCATCGACTACCGGTACACTGTCGACGATCCGACAACCTATACCCGACAATGGACTGCCGCAATTCCCTTGACCAAAGTGGAAGGCCCAATCTATGAGTACGCCTGCCACGAGGGCAATTACGGTATGGCCAACCTGCTCAGCGGCGCTCGCGCGCAAGAAAAGGCTGCCGAAGACGCGGGGAAGAAGTAACACCCGCTTCCCTTCGACCCCGATTGCGAGCGGCGAATAGACACCGACCGAAAATCCCCGCTGGGCTTCGGCTTTGCCGGTCGCCGATTTCTATCCTATGGTGCAGCCGCTCGAGATTCAGGGTACGACCGGCAATCGGGCGCCTCGAGCGCTGTAAACCCACCAGAGCGGGCAGGGGGCGGAATCGATCGGCAGCCCACCGGCGAATATAACAAGCATGCCGAGTGACGGATTCAAGACCCCTAGTATCGCCCTCCGCGGCGCCACTCCCAATGGTCCGCCGGCCGGCTTATGGCCAGCACATGCAGCCGATGATCCTCATGGTTTCGGCCCGGCTGGCCGGTTATGATTACGTGATCGCCCGGTTTCAACGTTTCTCGGGTCACGTGGTCGCGGCTGAGCCGTGCAGGACTATTCCACTCCATCTTCCACGTTAGAGCCTCACCGGTATTCGGGTCCTTGCTCTTGACTTCAAGTAGAGAGTGAGGATTGATGTAAAGGAACTGGACAACATCACCCTCCACACTGGATCTCTGGTTGGTGAAGTATTCGCCAGAAATAGAGTGGTGCGCGGACACCGACATTACCGTGAGAAGCATCTCGGCGACTGCAATCAAACCGGCCAGTCTGGTTTTCATCAGGGCCTCCTCACTAATTCTAGAACGTTTGGAATGGAACGCCCTTCTTCTTCGGGGGGCTCCGCCGTTCATCGCCGCCATGTCGAAGGACCTGCCCTCAAGAAGCCTTCTGTCAAAGAGAGCGAAGCCTTGGATTGTGCGGGCCTGCGAACGGCCTCTGTCACAGTCGTCCGTCGTGCGCGAAATCGCGCCGCTGACGAATCCTGTTGGACGGACTCGAGCCGTCGCGCTTGGATCGCGAGCCTGCGCTCCGGTTGGCTGAATTAGCGCTGGGAACGTGACCGCTTCCTTTGGGACCGGCAACGGGAGGATAATATTCCCGATTACCCATTCCGAGGCGAGGAGAATGCCGATGGAAACCAAGCGAGTCTTGCTGATCGCAGGTGGTGGTCTTGCCGCCATCTTTTTTCAAACCGCGTCCGCCCGACTTCACGCACAGGCTCCGGCACCTTCAGCGTTAAGCGGGCAGGTCACCTCCACTGAGGAAGGCCCGATGGAAGGTGTGGTAGTCAGCGCC
>JAGWQP010000558.1 GCA_028876805.1 Acidobacteriota bacterium
CGCCATGAGTTCAACCGAGACCTCGGCAAAATTGGTCACGCCGACGTCATAGAACACCGCCGGAATTCGAGCTTCGTTCAGCTCTTTGATCAGGGCCGGATCCATCTCCGATACGATGGCATCCAGTCCGGCCACACGCCGGCCGATCATCAGCCGGATACTGGCCACCAGTTGTTCTGGCCGGTAGTCGGTGTTGGCCATGACCACGTCGTGACCGCGGCTATGTGCTTCCGTCTCGATGGTACGGTAAATATCGAAAAAGAACGGGTTTTCCAAGTTGGAAACGATTACACCAAGGGTGCGGCTCTTGCCGCCCGCCAGGCTGCGGGCATGGAGGTTGGGGTGGTACTTCAACTCGCGGATAGCCTTCATCACCTGTGCGGGTACTGGTTTTGACTACGCTGGCGTTGTTCAAAACGCGCGATACCGTCGCGGTTGAAACCCTCGCGCGGCGGGCGACCTCTTCCAGAGTCATGGCTCAGGTTCATTGTAGAACAGGTCGTTCATAGTTCCTGTCGGGAAACCTGGTTCTCGCAGGAAAGCGCATACAATCGCTCTATGTCCTACAATAAGCGGGTCGGAGGGGCTTGTGCGCCGGTGGTGCCCGATTCCCGCACATTTACTTCGAGGTATACGAGCTTGCGAACATCTTGGGAAGCAGTCTTTCTGATCGCAGGTGCGACAATCATGCAAGCGGCAACTCCAATTCAGCGTGCCGATTTCGGCAAAACGCAGGATGGCGTGGCGGTTTCGGTCTACACTCTGACCAACAAGAACGGTGTCACGGCCCGCATCACGAATTACGGCGGCATCGTAGTCTCGCTGATGGTGCCGGACCGCAACGGAAAGATGGCGGACGTGGTTCTCGGCTTCGATTCGCTGGATGGCTATCTGCAGAATCCGGGGCCATTTTTCGGTGCTCTCATCGGCCGCTACGGGAATCGGATCGGACATGCGCGGTTCACTCTGGACGGGCGCGTCTACCAGGTGGACCGGAACGACGCGGAAAACTCCCTCCACGGAGGAGCCAGGGGGTTCGACAAACGCGTCTGGAGCCCAAAGGAATTGACCGATGGCGGTCTCGAGCTTAGGTACCTCAGCCGGGATGGCGAGGAAGGATATCCCGGAAATCTCCGGGCAACCGCGGCCTATCATCTCACCGACGCCAACGAATTGCGCATCGATTACGGGGCGAGCACAGATAAAGATACGGTCATCAACCTGACAAACCACTCGTACTTCAATCTGAAGGGCGCAGGAACCGGCGATATTCTGGACCACCGCCTGATGCTCAACGCGGATCGTTTCACGCCGGTGGATGCTGGTTTGATTCCCACAGGGGAACTGCGGGCGGTTGCGGAGTCGCCATTCGATTTCCGCACCAGCACGAGCATTGGCGCGAGGATCGAAGCGAACAACGAACAGCTCAGTGTCGGGAAGGGCTACGACCACAACTGGGTGCTGAATCGCGGGTCTGACGGGCTCACGCTCGCAGCGCGGATAGAAGAGCCGTCGACCGGGAGGATTCTCGAAGTCTTCACTACGCAGCCTGGGGTACAGTTCTATACCGGCAATTTCCTTGACGGCACGATTAAGGGCAAAGGCGGCAAGGTATACGGCCGGCGGTCCGGGTTCTGCCTCGAGACGCAGCACTTTCCTGACTCGCCGAATAAGCCGGCATTTCCCACAACGGAATTGAAACCGGGCCAGAGATTTCAAAGCACGACGGTTTTTCGATTTTCGACCGAGGCCGGGCCGAAATAGGGTTTGTCTATGTCTGCCTCTCAAACTGGAGTCCTGGCAGCCGCAGTTCTGGCCGACCCGCCGGAGGGCTAAGTGCGGCTCGGAAGCATTGACGCAGCCCCGCTGTTCGGCACCGTATTGCTGGGCATGCTTTGGAAACGCGCGACACCCGCGGCGGGTTTCTGGGGGCTGCTGGCGGGACGCTGTCGTCTGTGGGTATGTGGCTATGGGTGAAGCTGAACCCGGCGGCGCTCGGCATTATTGCGCTGTCTCCCAATGCCAAGGACATGGCCGAGAACATGTACCGCGCACTCTGGTCATGAGTTATTTGTGTCTTGGTCACGGTCTTGGTGAGTCTGGTGACTCGGCCGAAACCACAATTCGAACTAGCCGGCCTGGTCTATGGCTGCACGGAGATCCCGTCGGAACATGAGCTGAAATTGACCCAACGCCCGATCTTCTGGGCCGTCTTGGTTTGCGCCATGTTCCTATTGCTAAACGTCATCTTCTGGTGAGGGTATGCACAAGCCGGGAATGGTCTCGATCTGGTTCCTCGTCGGGCTTCTCCTGACGGCGTACGGCTTGTTGATTTCGGCGGCCGGACTCTACCAGGCACTGGTCCCGCCGGTGCATCCCCCTGTGCTGGCCGATCTGCACGCCGGCATCTGGTGGGGCCTGCTGATTTTGGGAATCGGGCTGTTCTATTGCTGGCACTTCCAGCCTCGGAAAACGAAATAAGCTCCACGGGCGCACGCCCCGGTGCGGCAACCGGGAGCTAGCGGTGCCGGAACAAATGGCGCAAGGATTCGCCGCATCTGGTGTCTCGAGCCTCAGAATATCTCTTCGAGTCTGCGGGCGACGGCGAGGCCAACGGCCTCCCGCCAGGGGTGTGCCACCTAAACACCGATCGGAAGCCCCGCCGGGGGGATCGTCCACGCCCGGCTCGCCGGACAACTGGTGCCGGACCGCTGTAGCATCAA
>JAGWQP010000048.1 GCA_028876805.1 Acidobacteriota bacterium
ACAATGCGGTTCAGTTCGGCGTGATTAGGGTAGGTCACCAGAATCTTCATCAGAAACCGGTCGAGCTGGGCCTCCGGCAGCGGGTAAGTACCTTCCATCTCGATGGGGTTCTGAGTGGCCATGACCAGAAAAGGCTGATCCAGTTCGTGGGTCGCCGTACCACTGGTCACCGTCCGCTCTTGCATGGCTTCCAGCAACGCGGACTGAGTCTTCGGTGTGGCGCGGTTGATTTCGTCGGCCAATACCAGATTGGCGAAGATCGGACCCGGTTGAAACCGCAAAGCCTTGGCGCCATACTCGTTGCTCTCCATGATCATGCTGCCCACGATGTCGGCGGGCATCAGATCCGGCGTGAACTGGATGCGCGAATATTTCAGTTGCAGGGCGCGCGCCAAGGTGCGCAGCAACGTGGTCTTTCCCAGCCCTGGCACGCCCTCCAGCAGGACGTGGCCTCCCGCTAGCAGGCAGATCAGCACCCCCTCGACCACGTCGTCCTGCCCAACAATGATTTTGGCGATTTCCCGCCGGACGGCATTCAGCCGTTCAGCTGCACGTTCGAGTGATGCTTGGGAATCCACCTTTTTTATTGTAGAGCACGGAGAAAGAGCACAGACCCAAAGTTTTCAAGAAACCGTAATACTGTGTGGGCGCCCGGTCAGGCCTGGAAGCCAAGGCCAGCCTGCTCGCCCATTTTCTGGGCCAGGCACCCCAGGATCGCCGCCCTTTCCGACAGCGCCTTGCGAGCTTGCGCGGGGGCAGCGGCGCGCGTGAGCCAGTACCAAGCTTGCATCAGCTTGTAATCGAGCAGGAGGATGCGGTGCTCGAGCGAGTGCGCCCCTAATCCTGCGGCGTGCCGAAGAAGATAGCTCACAATACGGTAGTCTCGATCGAGGGCCCGATCGAGAGGGTCGAGATCCGAATCGGTCTGTAACCGATTCCGTACATCCTGGAAACTGAACCGATTCTCCGGCACCAATGACGGTTGATCCTCCAGATTGCGGAGAAGACCGAGACAACAGTAGCGAAACCAATAGATCAACAGGGCTACCGAGACCGTGAGAATGAGAACGCTCGCTAACATATGAGTTTCAATCCAATCACAACGGCAATCAACAGTACTATGTCAGCCATGACCAGTGTAGCATCGGTTCTACCAAATGCAACCCGAATTTCCGTGCCGAAACGAACTCTTCCCGGCACCTTTTCTCGAAGCCCGCCCTATGCCGGGCCGGAGGCTCATCGTAATCCTATGATTTTATTTATAATACCGCAACTTGGAAAACGGGAACAGGACGCTTTAGGAAAGTTCAGTACCACTACAAACCCTGTGCTTTTTGTTACGCCTCTACGGCATGAGACGGAAAGCCACCCGAGTTGCGTCGGCCGATACCTTTCCCCAGCGGGCCTAGCCCACTAGTATTATCACAATCTCGCCGGGGCCGTGGACGCCGCGCACCAGAATTTGCTCGATATCGGCGGTTCGGCTGGGCCCGGTAATGAACACCATGGAACTGCTCGCGACGGCGGGATCGGGGAGCAGAGTAAAGAGCTCGTCCAGCCCGGTGAGCAATCGGCTGCAAGCCATCACCGCAAGGTGCGCAGGAGGCAGCAGGGAGATCATGCGCGCCTCGTAGGGGCTAGAGAGGACAACCAACGTGCCGGTATCGGCGAGCGCATAATCCACGCCGGTGATGCCCACATCTGCGGCCGCGCACAGTTTCTGTAACTCGTCGGGTTTGGTGATGCCGCTATGCACGTTGGGGAGACCACGAATTCCGCATTCGTCGAGGTACGGAGAATTGGAAGCGACGGCGTTTTGATTTGCGATTCGCTCCCTTACCAACCGGCCTGCATGTTGCGGCGTCGGCGCGCGAAGCACGCGTCCGGCGAGCGCCTCGACAGAAGTGGTCATCGACGCGATCCGCGATTCGAGACTGACATCGGGAATGCGCAGCCGGACCGGCGGGGGATCGGGAGCCGGCTCCTTTTCGCTGCGCCCGAGGGCCGCGCGGACAGCGTCGAGGATGGCGTTCGGCGACATCAGCGCTGCCTCCAAAGTTGCCGGAAACTGCGCGAGGGCGGAGGTGGGAGGTCGCGCTGGCTAAGCCAGGCACGCACAGGTCCCACGTTCAGAAGCACGGGGACGCGGCGCATCCAGCCCCCATCGGCGGAGTTCGCCAGCGAGGCCGCCAGCCGGCCTGCCCACTCATAAGCCCGGGGATGCTGCATGAGCCATCGAAAGAGGCGGAAAGCGAGTTTTTCTAGGCGATTCCGCTTCTGGCGCGCTTCGCTTTGGTGGACATCGGCGCGCAGCTCGACGAGGACCCTCGGAATATCGATCTTCACGGGACAGACTTCGGCGCAAGCGCCGCACAGGCTGGAGGCAAACGGCAGCGACGGCTCTCGCGAAACTCCCATGAACTGCGGGGTAAGGATCGCGCCGATCGGCCCGGAGTAAACCCAGGGGAAACTGTGGCCGCCAATCTTGCGATACACCGGGCAAGCATTCAGACAGGCGCCGCAACGGATGCAATAAAGCGATTGGCGCTTCGCGGAGTCCGGCAGCAGTTTCGTGCGGCCGTTGTCGAGGAGCAAGACGTAGAACTCGTCCGGCCCGTCGATTTCGCCAGCGCGGCGCGGTCCGCTGAGAAACGAGGTGTAAACGCTCAGCAACTGCCCGGTGGCGCTGCGCGCCAGCAGCTTCAAAAAAACCGCCAGGTCTTGAGCGCGGGGAATCACTTTTTCGATGCCCGCCACCACGATGTGGATCTTCGGCAGAGTCGTCGCCAGCCGCGCGTTGCCTTCGTTTTCCACCAGCACCACCGCGCCCGAGTCGGCCACCAGGAAGTTCGCTCCACTGATCCCTATATCGGCTGCCAAAAATTTCTGGCGGAGGACGGCGCGCGCGATCGCGGTTTGCTTTTCGATCTTCGTCTCGTGGGGCGCGTTGAGCCGCCGGGTGAGGATCTCAGCCACGTCGTAGCGCGTCTTGTGGAGCGCGGGCGCCACGATGTGGTACGGCCGTTCGTGCGCCAGTTGCAGGATGTATTCGCCCAGGTCGGTTTCCACCGATTCCAAGCCATGGTGTTCCAGGTGTTCGTTCAAATCGACTTCTTCGGTGGTCATCGACTTGGACTTGACGATCAACCGCGCACCGCGCTTCTTGGCCAGCGCCAACACGAAGTCGGTGACTTCGGCCCCATCGTTGCAGAAAACCACCTGCCCGCCTCGCGATTCGACGTTTCGCTGAAACTTCTCGAGATAGTGGTCTAGGTGGTCGACCGTATGCCTCTTGAGGAGGTGAGCGTGGGCGCGCAACTCCTGGTAATCCGGCAGCACGTGGGGAGCGATGACCGCGAGGCGACTGTCCTTTAGCCTTCCGGTTGCCGTGTAGACCGCTTGTTGCAACCGGGTGTCCGCCAGGGTCTCGTGAATCTTCCGCTCAAAGGCGCCGGCCATAATTTAGCGACTGGCCAGGACCTCGGCCAGATGCAGACCGCGGATCTTCAGCCCGGCCCGCGAGAGTACGCCTTGAATCTGCATCAGGCAGCTCGGATCGAGCGAAACCACAATGTTAGCTCCTGTGCGCACGATGGCTTCGATTTTGGTTCGCGCCATGGCGCCTGACAGCTCCGCAAATTTGACCGAAAACGTGCCGCCGAAGCCGCAGCACTCCCCGGCCGGCTCCATCTCCCGGAGTTCCAGACCGCGCACGTGGCGAAGCAAGCGCCGCGCCGCGCTCTGAATCCCCAACTCGCGCAGCGCGTGACATCCGTCGTGAAACGTGGCGACGTCCTCGAGGTGTGCGCCGACATCCCCAGCCCCGGCCACCACGGTGAGGAACTGCGAAAACTCCCAGACACGTTCCGATAGCTGCTTGACACGCGCCAGCGCGGTTGGATCCTTCTCGAACAACTCCGCGAAATGGTGGATGATCATTGCCGTACAGGAACCCGACGGAACCACAATCGCTTCGCTGGCTTCGAAAACGTCAAGAAAATGCCGCGCCACGGCGCGCGCCTCTTCCGGGTAGCCGCTGTTGAAGGCGGGCTGCCCGCAACAGGTCTGGGCTTCCGGAAAATCGATCCTGAATCCAAGACGCTCGAGTACCTCGACCATTGCCAGCCCGATTTTCGGAAACAGCTGGTCCACCATGCAAGTGACGAACAGCGCGACTCGTTGGCTCATGTCAAGCCGGCCACCCTCATCGTCCCGCACCCAAACGTTCGGCCAGATACGCGGGAAGGCCCGCCTCATAAATCTTCCTTTGGGCGGCCGCTACGTCATAGCGAACGCGATGATAAAAGACCTTGGCCTGCCCACTCGCTTCATACACGGCGTAAGCGGCACGCGGGTCTCCATCGCGTGGCTGACCTACCGAGCCCGGGTTGATCAGGTAGCCACAGCCCGGATCGATTTTGATCGAGTAGCGGCCATGGCGTGACGAGACCGGAGGAATGGTTTCAATCCGCGCATGGTTCCAGATGAACCCGCCTTGCAGATGGGTATGCCCGAAAAATGCCAGCCGGCTTTCCAGATATCCGAAGGCCTCGCTCGCCTCCTCGGCCCCAGCCACGTAATCGTCTTCGTCCCACGGCGAGCCGTGCAGAATCTCGAGGCTGTCCACAAACGCCGGCCCTTTAGGGAGCTCCCGTACATAATTGGCGTTTTCCTTCGAGAGGTTCTGGACCGTCCAAAGGGCTCCGGCGCGCGCTACCGGATTAAACCAGTCCAGATCCTCCTGTGTCGTGCAGGCTTTGTCATGGTTGCCGCGCACCACTAGGTGGCAGTTGGCTCTCACCCACTCGACCACAGCATTCGGATCTGCGCCGTAGCCCACCAGGTCGCCGCAGCAGATCACGCGATCGAATCGGGATCTGGCGTCGGCCAGAACCGCTTCGAGAGCTTCCCAGTTGGCGTGCAGATCGCTGACGATGAGGTAGCGCACGCTCTCTCATTGTAGAGGCATTTTCAGGCGCACCAGGCACTCGTCACAACGGCGACTGCCGCTGCCGCGGCAGTCTCAGCGCGGACCACCTGAGGGCCCAGCGACACCGGGAGCCATCCAGCTGTGGCCGTCAGCCGCCGCTCCGCGTCGGTCCATCCCCCTTCCGGACCAACGAGCATCGCGACCCGCACCCCACGATGACGCGCGGCCGGCAACTGCTGCAACAGCGGAGGAGCGGACGCTTCCTCGAGAACGTAGTGACAATCCGCCGGTTCCGCCAAAGCGGCCTCCAAGCCAGCCGCCGGCAAGATCTCGGGCGCTCGCAGCCGGCGTGCCTGCTGGCTCGCTTCCCGTGCAATCCGGGCCCACCGCTCGACGCGTTTCTCGGAGGCTTTGACGAGACCCTTTTCGCTGCGTGCGGTTTCCACGGGCAGGATGCGGTCGACGCCCAGTTCGGTGGTCTTCTCGATCATCCATTCGAACCGGTCGAACTTGATCAGCCCGGCCAACAGCGTAATCTGAACCGGCATCTCGGGCGAATCCAACGCTTCCAAGACACGAAACACGACGCGATCGACGCGTGCTTCTAAAATCTCTGCCAGGTAGGCCGACCGGCTGTCGGAGATCTCGTACTGCTGGCCCGGCTCGGCGCGCAATACGCGAGACAAATGACGCGCCTGGTCGCCGCGCAACTCTGCGGTGCCGCTGCGGATCTCGTTGACAAAGAATCTTCGTCGGGCCACCGAGGTCAATTCGCCTACAATACGAGTTTATGATCGCTCTGCTGCGCGGCGTGCTTCTAGAGAAGCACCCGAACCAGGTTATCGTGGAAACCGGCGGCGTAGGGTACGACGTGACCATCCCGGTTTCGACGTTCACGCATCTGCCCAATCCGGGCGCCGAGGTGAGGCTGCGCATCCACACTCACGTCCGTGAAGACGCCCTGGCGCTCTACGGCTTTCTCACCGAGGATGAGAAGGGGCTGTTCGAAAAATTGATCGTCGTAAGCGGAATTGGCCCGACCCTGGCCGTCAAAATTCTGTCGGGGATGACGGCCCCGGAACTGGTCCATGGCATCCGGCGCGGTGAAGTGGAGCGGCTGGTGCGTATTCCGGGCGTTGGCAAGAAAACCGCCGAACGCATGGTGCTCGAGTTGCGCGACAAGCTTCCCCCCGTGACGAGCGAGGAACCCGAGGTGGCGGCCGCGGCGCTTTCGGCGATCGATCAGGATGTGCTTTCGGCGCTGCTCAATCTGGGCTGCGCTCGCCCGCAGGCCGAAGGCGCCGTGCGCAAAGCAAAAGCCGCCGGCGCGCCCGCCGAATTCGAGCCTTTCTTCCGCCGCGCTCTCGAATTGGTACGGTAAGCTGGAGCAAATGCCGGACCGCCACGTGATCTCTGGGGATCGTCAGCCGGAGGATCTGCAATTCGAAGCGGGGCTTCGGCCGCGTCGTCTCGCCGAGTTCACCGGCCAGAGCAAGCTGAAGCAGAACCTGTCCATCGCCATCGAAGCTGCCCGCATGCGCGGTGAGGCGATGGACCACGTGCTACTCTACGGGCCGCCGGGCCTGGGCAAGACCACTTTGGCGTCGATCATCGCCGAGGAACTGGCGGTTGCATTCAGCGCGACCTCGGGCCCGGTCCTGCAGAAAAAACTCGATCTCACCGGCATCCTCAGCAACATCCGGGCCCGCCAGGTGTTCTTTATCGACGAAATCCATCGACTGCTGCCGGATGTGGAAGAGATGCTGTACTCGGCGCTCGAGGATTTCCGGGTCGATATCCTGGTTGGCGCCGGTCCCGGCGCCCGCACTCACTCGCTGCCGCTGCCCAAGTTCACCGGCATCGGCGCCACCACGCGCCAAGGGCTGGTGAGTGCCCCGCTGCGCGGCCGTTTCGGTCTGGTGCTGCGGCTCGATCCGTATGCGGTGGACGAACTCCAATCGATCGTCGACCGCTCGGCGCGTCTGCTGAACGCTGAGATCGATGACGCCGCGGCCGAAGAGATCGCCAGGCGCTGCCGCGGCACGCCACGTATCGCCAACCGGTTACTGCGACGGGTTCGCGATTATGCCCAGGTGCGGGCCGACGGCCGCATCACGCAGTCGGTGGCGCAGACCGCGCTCAACCTCCTGGATGTGGACCGCTTTGGCTTGGACGAAATCGACCAGAAGATCATGCTGACGATTCTGGAGAAGTACCGCGGCGGTCCGGTCGGTCTCAACACGGTCGCAGCCTCGATATCCGAGGAGCCGGACACGATCGAAGAAGTCTATGAGCCGTACCTGATCCAGCTCGGGTTTTTGAACCGCACACCGCGTGGCCGCGAAGCCACCGCTCTGGCATTCGAGCACTTCAAGGTCAAACCCAAGATCGGCAATGGCGGCCAGCCGCCGCTGTTTTAGGCCCTGATGAAGACCGTCTATCTAGCTCTTGGCTCGAATATAGGCGATCGTTGCCGCCACCTCCAAGCGGCGCTCGGGAAGCTCGAAGCGCCAGATCTGCGCATCCTGCGGGTCTCCTCCCTCTATGAGACCGCGCCGGTCGGTTTCACCGCGCAGCACTGGTTCTATAATCTGGTGGTCGAAGCGCAAACGGAGATGTTCCCGTTGCAGCTGCTGACCCGCATCGCCAAGATCGAGCTGGCCCTCGGACGCGTACGAACCATACCTAATGGCCCGCGCACGCTAGACATCGACATCTTGCTGTACGGGCGGGCCGTCGTACACAGCGTCAAGCTGGAGATCCCTCATCCGCGGATGGCTGAGCGCCGGTTTGTACTGGCTCCGCTGGCCGAGCTGGCACCCGACCTGCGCCATCCCGTCACCCACCAAGCGATTCGCGTCATGCTGGACGCCGCTCCGGAGCAAGCGGTCCGGCGCCTGGATTTGAGATTGGGGTCGCCCGCCGCTTGATACACTCATTATTCTCTGGTGCCGGACATTTACGCCGCCCTAAAGCGCTATTGGGGCTACGATTCCTTTCGGCCGCTACAGGAGCGGATTATCCACAGCCTGATGGCGGGCAACGATGTAGCCGTCGTGATGCCCACCGGCGGCGGCAAATCGCTCTGCTACCAACTACCGGCGCTGGTCCTCGGCCAAACAGTGGTGGTGATTTCGCCGCTGATTGCGTTGATGCAAGACCAGGTGGCGCAACTCTCGGAAATGGGCATTCCCGGAGCTGTGCTCAACAGCACATTGCCTCCCGAACAACAGCACGCCGTGATGCGGGCCGCCACGCAGGGCGCCTTCCGGCTCTTGTATCTTTCCCCCGAACGGCTGGCCCGCGCGGACACCATCGGCTGGCTGCGCCAGGTGCCGATCGCCTGCTTTGCCATTGACGAAGCGCACTGCATCTCCGAATGGGGCCACGAGTTCCGCCCGGATTACCGTCAACTGAGCGCGCTGCGGCACCAGTTTCCCGACAAGCCCATTGCCGCGTTCACCGCCAGCGCCACGCGGCGCGTGAGGCACGACATTGTCCAGCAGCTCCGGCTCCGCGAACCGCACAAGTACATCGCCAGCTTCCACCGTGACAACCTGCGCTACGTCGTCTACCAGTGCGAGAAGCACCAGCATTTCGGTCTTCTCGAGGCGGGCCTGCGTTCTTATGCCGGCCAGAGCGTGATCGTGTACTCGCCGACCATCGCTGCTGTCGAGGAGACGGTCGACTTGCTGGCCGACCGCAAGATCGTCGCCATCCCCTATCACGGTCAGATGGCGACTGCCGACCGGCGCCGCAACCAGGAACGCTGGATGAACGACGAAGTGCGTGTGCTGGTCGGGACGATCGCCTTCGGTCTCGGCATCAACAAGGCGGCGGTGCGTGCGGTGATTCACACGTCGCTGCCCAAGTCGATCGAGCAGTACTACCAGGAGGCCGGGCGCGCCGGCCGCGATGGAAGGCCTTCCGACTGCGTGCTGCTTTGGCAGCCAAAGGACGCGGGGCTGCTCGCCTACTTCATCGAGAAGCTCAAGGACCCCGACGAAAAAGAGCGCGCCTGGCAACGCTATCACGCCGTCCGGCTTTTCGCCGAAGCCCGCCGGTGCCGCCATCTGCAGATCTGCACGCACTTCGGTCAGGTCCCGAAATGGGAGCGCTGCGGCATGTGCGACGCCTGCGGCAATCTTCCGGATTGGCTGAAAGCGCCGCCGGAAGAGAAGCTGAAGTTCGTCAGCAAGAAGACACCGCCCGGAATTGACGCTCCGCGGAGAACCCCAGAGCCGGCTGTCCGTGCCAGAGTAGCCTCGGAACTCGTTGAATTCTTGAAGCAGTGGCGGCGACACGCCGCTCAGCGCGCCCAAGTGCCAGCCTATGTGGTGCTCAGCGACGCTTCGCTCGAAGACCTCTGCCGCAAGCGGCCCGCCAACCTTCGGGAACTGCTCGGCGTGTTCGGCATCGGCGAACGCAAGGCCGAGCTGTACGGCTCGGAGATATTCGCAGCTTTCGAAGCGTTCGATCGAGGCGCTCGCCCCATGGCCCCTGAACAGCGACACGTCTCACCGGCCGAGGAGACGCTGCGTCTTCTCGCCGCCGGCAAGACCTTCGACGAAATCGCGGGGATTCGCGGCCGCCAGGTCTCGACGGTAGTTCACATGGTGGCTGACTTGATTGAGAAAGGCCGCCTGGAATATCGAATAGAGTGGGTCGGAGAGAAAAACCATCAGAGGATCCTGGAGGTAGTGAACCGACTTGGCACGAAGTGGCTGAAGCCCTTGAGGGATGCGCTCCCAGCGGAAATCACCTCCGAACAGATTCGTCTCGCGGTGGCCTCGGCGCGCCGGAAGCACCTAGCCTTCGAATAGAATCCTAGCTAAGAGTTCGACACCGAACGCCTGCGTTCTATGGAGTTCGCGGAATTGCAAAAGAGACGTTCCAACGTCTCGGGTCAAGCCTTCATCCAACGGTAGGGGGAACACTTTTGCGACCCGGATCCACCCCGGATTCTTCGTTTATTGCCTCGAAGACACCCGAAGCATGTCGGCCAGGTACGACCGATTCAAACAACGATCGCGACAACCGGACAAACTTCCACCAGTGTCTTCACCGAAGGTGAGGTTCTCTCCGGAGTATACGGCGGGCGACGCGAACCGCGTTTTAGCGATTCGGGACTTCTTCGGCGCGCCATAGGTCGACCTTCTTCCCTCCACCGAGGACACCGCCGACCGGTATACCCGAGTTCGAAGCTGCACCACATGTCGTCGACCGAAGGCCATCTGCTTGGCGACGGCGGACGATAGCGGCGCCGACCGCTTGTTGATGACCGACCGCTCCCTCTCTCAAGTTGTGATTTCTGGAATTCGGTTCATCGCCAGAATGGACGCGAACCTGTTTTGACCAGACGTCAGATGAACATCTCTTCGTCCTGGGTCGCGTGATCGACCGAAGGCCGCCGCGAACCGTGTACCAGCGCCGAGACCGCGGCGGAGATCCCCGCCGCCAGCCCGTTGACCTCTCGCACCGGGCGCGTTACCGCCCGTTTCACAGCCTCGCCCGCGTTTTCCAATTGCTCCACGGTTTCGTCGACCGAGCGGTCGATCTGATTGAGACGTTCGCGCGCTTTCTCGCTGGCATCTGCTAGCAAGGCCCCCACACGCTCTACTTGCTGGCGGCCGGACCTGGCAATCGCCACGGCTTCGGTCGAAATCTCGGCCACGCGGGGGCGGGCATCTTCAATGATTTTCTGGGTCGAGGCCAGCACCCGGCCGGCGGTCTCAAGCGTCGGGCTGACCCGGTCGATGACCGGGACCGCCCTGGTAGTGATGGTGCTCACCTGGTCGACCAACGGAAGGACCCTCTCTTTCACCGCGCGAATGACGCCATAGAGCGCGATAACCACGCCGGCCTGCACCACAAACACGAGGCAGGCCAGCGCGACCGCCACTGTGATCACGATACGAAAGACGTCTTCGGGCATTCGGACGGACCTTCTCGCTCCGCGTGCTACCGGGCCAGGCTCTCGGGTGACGGCTGGCTCACGGCGTCCCGATAAGCCTGCCGGCCGGCCTGCACGGCCTCGGCGATCGTATCTTTCTGGCGATTAAGTGCTTCTTTGCCTTTTTCGACCCACTCCGAAGCCGACTGTTTCATCTCGGTGCTGCGCTGCTTCAGGTAGTCGCCGCCCTCATTGGCTTTCGACCGGAGTAACTCGCGAGTTTCCTGGCCGGACTTTGGCGCAAATAACATGCCAATTCCAACTCCCACACCCAATCCCAAAAGGAAGGCTGAGAGCCCGTTCTTGTCCATGGTTCCTCCTTCGTCGTTCAAATCCTTGTCAATCCCGGGTATCCATAATCGCCGTTTACTTCCGTTTTCAGTATACTCCGCGAGAGAATCGGACATGATGGGGGAAGGTAAGAAACGCCGCCTCGACACCGAAGGGCTGTGGTCTTACGCACTAAGGCTGCTTGCGGGACGGGCGCATTCGACAGGTGAGATGAGAGAAAAGCTGCGCCGCCGCGCCGCGCGACTGGGGGATGTGGATGACGTGCTGGTGCGTCTGAAGGACCACGGCTACCTGAACGACCAACGTTTCGCCGAAAGCTTTGCTGCGGCGCGCCTGGCAAACGACCAACTCGGCCGCACGCGAGTGGTTCAGGACCTCCGCGAGCGTCGGGTCGCTCCTGCGCTGGCGGAGCGCAGCGTACGCGAAGTCTACCAGGATGTCAATGAAGAGGCGCTCATTGAAGAGTGGATTCGCCGTAAGTACCGCTCGGCGCCTCGCGAAAGCCTCTTCCAGCAAGACAAAGACCTCGCCGCCGCCTACCGCCGGTTACTCCGCGCGGGTTTTCGCTCGGGCGAGATCGTCCGCGTCCTCAAGCGTTTTGCCAAGAACCCGGATTTGCTCGATTCATTGGAGCGGCCCGACGAGATGCCGCGGGAGTAACTGTCAATCGCACAGCGGGCTGCATGCGAACGCGAACTGCGCCACTACGCGGCCGCCGATCAGGTGCTCCTGGATGATGCGCTCCAGAACCTCCGGGCTCGCTGAATGGTACCAGACCCCTTCGGGATAGACCACGGCGATTGGCCCCTGCTCGCAGATGCGCAGGCAATTGACCTTCGTGCGATAGACGCCGCTCGGTAGCCCCAGCTCCGCTAAGCGGCGTTTCAGATAGTCCCAAGCTTCGACTCCGGTTTCTCGGGGACAGCACTTGGGCTTGGTCTGGTCGGCGCACAGGAAGATGTGCCGCCGAATGCCGGGCACGCTCAGCCCGGCCGCGATCTGTCGCAACCGTTCGACGTCTGCCATAGGCCTTAAAACTTCACTTTGGGCGCGTTTCGCGCTCCGGGTTCGGTGGTGAAATACGCGTTGTTGCGTTCGAACCCCGACAGACTCGCAACGATATTATTCGGGAATACCTGGATCGCGGTGTTGTAGCGCTGCAGGGTCTCGTTGTATTTCCGGCGCTCGACGGCGATTCGGTTCTCGGTGCCAGCCAACTCGTCCTGCAGCCGCAGGAAATTTTCGTTGGATCGCAGTTGCGGATAGTTTTCTGCCACCACCAGCAACCGGGACAGGGCCCCGGAGAGCTGATCGTTTGCCTGAATCTTCTCTTGGGGCGTGCGGCCACTGATCAGGGCAGCGCGCGCGTCGGCGATATTCTTGAACACCTCCGTCTCGTGGCTAGCGAAGCCCTTGACGGTTTCCACCAGATTGGGAATGAGATCGGCGCGGCGTTGCAGCACTACGTCCACCTGCGACCAGGCTGAGTTCACACTCTCACGTTGCGCAACCAGGTCGTTCCGCACGCTCACAAACTGGCCGCCGACTGCCAGCCCCGCCACCAGCAGAACCCCAATAACGATCAGTGCAATTTTCATGAGTACACTCCTATTGTTCCAGACGGTCGACTGCGTCGATCACCCGTCCTATCCCTACCAGATACGAACCGAGCAAGGCTGCCGGTTCCACCTCTCGAGGCTTGACCCGTTCCTCACGGACGTCGAGCAGCTTTTGGAAGGGCGTGGCATCGAACTGGAAGTGCCGGCTGGCGCTCTCGATAACCTCGCGCTTGCGGTGCGAGGTTTCCACGCCGTGGAGAGCGAGCGCATGGCGGAACAGCACCGCGAATGTGGAGATCGAATCTGCCATCAGCCGACGAAGCAGGTCAGCGTCGGACAGCATGCCGGAGGCCTTCTGGCGCAGACGGAACAGCTTCGCTCGCAGGTCGTGCTCCACTTGCGCCCGGTAGAAGGAGCGGTCCACGACCAGGCCGGAAATCAAATCTTTGCCGTGGAGCAGCTGGTGGTGCTGCTTGATGTCCAAGAATTCTATGGCAAACGAGTCGGTGGAGTTAGCGATTTCCTGCTCGGACAGGAGCAGCGGTGAAGGGCTGCCCTGCTCGCGCCACCAGCGGAAAATGTCCTCGCCCTCGTCCAACTCACGGGGTGTGATCGCCCTCAGCACGCAAAGAATATTGAAGTCGGAAAATTTCGCCTGGTGATCGCCGGCCGCTGCGGACCCATAGAGGATCACGGAGACTAGGCGGTCACCGTAGGCCTTTCGCAGCTTTTCCACCAGTTGGTTCAGCACCTTCTCCATGTCGGTTCTCACCAGTCGCTGGAAGCGCCGCCGCCGCCAGAGTCTCCGCCCCCGAAACCGCCGAAGCCGTCTCCGGAATCGAACCCGCCAAAGCCTCCGCTGCCGCGTCCGCCCCACGAGGAGCGGCCCATCATGCTGCCCAAGATGAGCCCGGGCAGAAAACCGCCGCCACCGCCACCACTATAGCCGCGGGGCCCGCCCGAGCGCATTAACCAAAGCAACAGGAAGACCCCACCGAGTACCATCGGCCAGGGAATCGAGTCCACCGGAGTCCGGCGCAGCCGACGGGGCATCGGAGGGGTTAGGGCCACATGTTTGGCGGTGGCAATGGCGCTACCGATCGTGTCCGCCGCCGCCATCATCGCCTCGCCATAATGCTGTTGTCGGAGCGCCGGCCGCATCTCGCGGAGAATGCTGCCGTCCAGCCCGTCCGGCAGGATCGGCTCGAGCCCGTAGCCGACTTCGAGGCGGCTCTGCCGGTCCCGAATGGCAAGCAGCAGCAGAATCCCTTCGTCCTTACCCTTCTGGCCTACTCCCCACTGCCGAAAGATGGTATTGGCGACGTCTTCGATCGGCTCGCCTTCTAGCGATGGAACGATGACAAGCGCAATTTGCGCGCCCGTGGAGCGCTCAACGGCGCCGCAGTAGGTCTCCAGGCGAGCCTTGCTCTCGGCATCCACGACGCCGGCAAAGTCGCTGACATAGCCCTGTGGCTTCAGCGTCTTCCAGTCGACCGCCCCGGCGGCGCACGCCCACAACGCTACGAGGGCACTGAGCCGCAACCACTTATACATTTACGACCTCAGTGTACTACGCGGCGCAATCTGGATTCGCTGGTCCACCGTTTGATAAAATAAAGGCTCCATTGGGAGGTCGTCTAACGGTAAGACTGCAGACTCTGGATCTGCGTATCGGGGTTCGAATCCCTGCCTCCCAGCCACTCATTCCCAACGACTTGCTGCATTTCACTGAATCCGGCTGACACCGAGCATTAAGGTGTCCTTGCGGATTGTTGCCGAGTCCGGGACGCATCCAGCCGGTCAACGAAGGAAATCGCTTCGGGCAAGCGTGACTATTTTATCGGTTTGTATCCATCGTCCGACAACAGTCGATCGAAGAAAGCGAGTCGACGACATTGATCGGTAGCCAGCAGGATCGGGCCCACCTAGGTGCTTGAGGATCTTTTCTGGAAGGACTCGGTGATCGCCAAGCGTTTGGGCGGCTAAAAGGAACCAATCGGCGCGGACGCTCTCGCTCGAAGCCGGTTGCGGTTAACCAATTGTTCGAGCATCCCGCGATTGGAAACGAGCGAGGATACCCAAAAACTATAGCCACTCGCCAGTTCGGTCGATGAGTTTCTGCTCGGTGTGCCGCCGCCTTGAGACCTCGGTCCCGATGAGACCGAACCCCAAGGCCGGCGTGACTTGGGATCTCGATGTCGACTCTCCTTAGGTCGTAGTCGAGCGCCCACGCGCATAGGGCGCGCACGCTTGTTATAAGACGCGCAGGAAAGCCACAATGGCAGCCTTCTCTTGATCCGTTAACTTTAGCCCTTGGATGATGTTGAAGAACTCAACGGTGTCGTCGAGTGTCAGCAAGCGACCATCATGTAAATAGGGTGGCGAGTCCTTGACGCCGCGCAAAGTGAAGGTCTTGATTGGGCCGTCGGCGGTCTCCATGAGCCCGTTCACCATGCGTGGTTTGAAGAAGCGTTCCGCGCGGAGATTGTGCATGAGATTATCGGTGTAGTACGGCGCCGGATGGCACGTCGCGCACTGCGCCTTGCCGAAGAACAGCGCTTGGCCCCGCGTCTCTTGTTCGGACGCTTTGGCAGGATCGAGCTTTCCGTAAAGATCTAGCTTCGGCGCCGGCGGAAAGTCCAGGATCTCCTGAAACTCCGCCATGAAATGGACCTGGCTTCCACGCTCGAGGGGGTTGACGCCCTTCTTGGCCGCAATCACGTGGTCCCCGTCAAAATACGCCGCGCGCTGCTCGAACTCCGTGAAGTCTTCGACCGTCTTCAGTGCGCGCTGTGACCCGAACAGGCGTTGGATGTTGACGCCGCGCAGCGACGTCGTGTCGATTCGGTGCCGGAACTGTTGCGGCCGCTGTTCGCCGACCAGGTGAAAAGCGGCGTTGGTGTGGCCGTTCGAGTGGCAGTCGAAGCACGCTACGCCGCGACTCGGCCGCACGGTTTGCCGGTCCTCGGTCTGATTGAACTGCTGCTGCGGAAACGGAGTGAGGAGCAGACGCAGACCTTCGAGTTCTTTGGGATCGACAATACCGTAGAAGAGTTCGTAGTAGTTCGCGATGGTAATCAGCTTCCCCTGCGACACATCCCCAAGATCCGGCCGTGTCGTCAGGTACATCGGTGGCGGGAATTCTGGCAGGAAGTGCTCAGGCAGGTCGAAGTCCGCGTCAAAACGGGTAAGGTCGCGATCCTCCTGGCGCTTGATCTCGTCGATCGAGAACTTGGGGAATACCATGCCGCCTACCGCGTGATTGACATGGGGCAGCGGCATGAACCCTTGCGGGAACACATCGCGATTTTTGATCTCATCCGGGCTCAGCGCGGCCAACGCGTGCCAAGTCATGCCGCCCGCAAGTCTCACCCGAACACCTGCCTGGATCACCTTGCCTTTTGACATCGTGACTCCTGGCGCCGGACGATTGGTCAGGTCGTAGCGTTGCTCGAGCATTGCATTATGGCGTTGCTCGATGTCCGGCTTGGCAGCCGTCATGCGGGTCATGATGATCGCGAAGCTTTCATGAATGTCGACTGGGGGTGTAACTGGAGGGGCTGCCCCGCCACCATCCTGTGAGAGGACTGCCGGTGCCGTCGCGATCGCACCGGTGACTAATAGACGCCAGGTCACTTTGCGTAGCTTACTCATAGGAGTTATTGATGCTTGGATTGCTCCTGGAAAACTCCGGAGATGTTCCGGCCCACTCCCGTTCCAGCAGACATCTTTGTGGGACTGGCTGTCTTTCAAGCGTTTGATTTCCAGCAATCTTGCTGA
>JAGWQP010000559.1 GCA_028876805.1 Acidobacteriota bacterium
CGGCGCCGAGACCCGGACCTGGATCGCTACATCAACTTGAAGCTGGCTGCGCTCGGCCAGCCGATCAGCCACAGCACGGCCGACTCCGAGTTCCTGAAAATCGCCGGGCCGCTGCTGCGCAATTACTACCAGAAGGATCAATTGTTGGGCGATCGGCTGTGTCCAGCGGATGCCCGCATTCAGGCATTCCTCGATGCTTACTTGGGCGACATCTGCCCGGGTGGGACCGCGCGTCTTCCGGTCAACACCTTTGTCCTCGACCGCGAGGGAATCGCGCGTGTGCTGTCGCTTGCGCCCAGTTGCGACCATTTCTCGTCGCCGTGCCTGGACTCCTATCGGGTCGTGCAGGGCGTGTTGCACAACCCGGCGAGCGACCGGCGGAGCACGCGGGGGCTGTTTCAGATCGCCGACGGCGGCTTGCCGGTGCCCGCGGACAAGGTTGCAGTGCCGAGGCCGGCATTCGCCCGGCTGTGGGCCGCGGCCTTCGAGCCACCCGCCGGTTTGCTCACTCTGCCTTTCACCTCGGACCAGTCGGAACAGGCCCGCTGTTTCGTGTCTCTCCTGCTGCGGCCGCTGGTGTGTCCAGCCACCGGAAGCGACCCCCCAAAATCGATGGAGATCCGGTTTCTGGCGCCGGCCAGTCTCGTCAGCAATCTCGATTTTGTCGAGAGCATTTTCGGTAACGGCGGCGATCCATACCTTCCCGAGAACGACGCCGCACTCGACGCGCTTCACTGGACCGGCCACACCGGCTGCGTCGTGCTGGCGCCGCACCTGGTGGGCGTTCGGAAGAAGGAGTTGGGACTGCCGCATGCCACTGCCGCGACCGAACGCCAGCGGCGCGACGGCATGTGCTGGACCGACGAGGCCGAACCCTACAACGGCGGCCAGGCCTTCAAGGTGACGGCTCGCGATCAGCGCGGCGTCATGGTCACCATCCTGGCCGACAACTATTACGGCTACTCGAAGAAGGAGGTGAAGACGCAGATCAGCTTCGCCGCCAACCTCTATGGTCTTTGCGAAGAAGAACACGCCGGAGGCGCCATCGCCTTCGCGACCTACGTCCTCGGTCAGGATTTTTACGCGGATCGTACCTTCACCATGAAGAAGGCTTCTCTTGCCGATGCGATCCGTTTGCTCGGCAACCGCGTGGAGGTTCAAAGTGAGGGCTACGCGGTCGACCGGCGTTTCTCGAACATCTACTACGTGCCCGAAGGTGCCGCGTTCCACGTCCGCGATGGAGTCATCACGTGGGCCAAGGGCGAGGGGCGCGGGCAGCTTACCTTGCGCACGGGAGCGACGTATTTTCTGCCATCCGGCTACCGGTTGCGTCTCGAAAAGCAAGTCGCCGGGACGGCTTGGCGTCTGATTGGCTCGCGGCCGGGCGGCACGCTTTGCCACAAGCCGTGCACGGTCTCGGGCGGGGGCAAATCCGAGATTTCGAAATCGATCTCCGGCGTGGTCTTGAAAGGCCCGGTGTTCATCAAGGAGTATCACCGGGACATGGAACAGGTGGCCCAGATTCTGGCCAAGGACTTCTCCACCATCTACCGACATAGCACGCCCGATGACCGGAGCGGGCGGCCCATCCTCAGCTCCGACCGCTCGCTGGGGTCGGTGATCCAGCTACTAACGCCATCGCCGGATTACACCGATGCCCACAACCAATGGGTGCGGGAGCTCTCGCAGACTATCCGCCAGATCGTGTTCACCGTCAAGCGCTACTACCAGCCAGAGTGGGGCGACCGGTGGCAGGAGCACTTCACCGTCGACCGGATCAACGGGTATCTCGGGCACGAGCTGAAGTACGACAACCAGAAGCTGGTGGCCAACTATCTACGCGTGGGCTACGATCTCGATGGCTCCTGGCGAATTTACAAACTGCGGCCCGACTTCTATCCCGCCGACAAGGTGCAGTTGGAAGACGACATTACGGCTTCGGTGGTGCTGCCGCGCCAAAGGCTCCGCGACCTCGACCCGGAGTACACCAATCCGAGCGTCAAGCTGGTGGCCAACTGCGAAAAGCTCCTGTTCCAGCGGCCGGACGACGCCATTCACCGCGGCGCGGACCGGCAGGCTGAATCGGACATCGCCCGCCCCGGCACGTTCCTTTCCAACTTCGAGCCGATTCCGGTCGGCCAGGCCCGCACCCTGGTCGATCACGTGGTCGAGTTCGATCAGTACACCGAGCCCATGAAACGGTTGCTGCAAGATTTCGTCGATCACCCGGAGGCCGACTACGTGGCTTCTTCGGCGCACCCGCGGCTGGTGAACGGCAAGCCGTCGACCAACCCGCGCTATTTGCAGCTGCGGCCGGATCTGGCAAACCCCCGCGACGCGTACCTGGCGGAAATTGCCGCGCGGCTCGACCGCGAAATTCCCTCGGAGGGGCAGGTCTGGATGCCGGTCAACGCGGTGCTTCCGGGAAGACGCAACAATCCGCCCGATCCGAAAGGCGGCCTGCCGCCGCTGGCAGTGTACAGCCCGATTCACTTTCAGGAACTTCCCGAGTTGTTTATGGACTTCATTTGCAGCCTGACTGGAAAATCGCCCTCCACCAGCGGCTTCGGCAGCGAGGGCGCGCTGACTAAAGGTCCCTTCAACGCGCTGTGGCCCGTGGTCGACCTGAATAATGCCCTGGTCTCGGCCATCCTCACCGGGTATGCCGGCTTTACCACCTCGGCGGGTTATGTCGGGCCTTGCTTCCGGGTCGATCATGACGTGAGCCTGCTGGTTCCCGAGATCTGGTGCCGAATGCGCGTGGAGGAACGCGAACCCGCATTCCTGATCGCCAACGGCTACCTCGAGAAGGTCTGCGACTTCTGCGTAAATGGCCGCACCGTGCTCGCTAGCCGGTTAGGCTACCGGATCACGTCGCTGTTTGTCGATCGTTTTCTCGGCCGCATATTCGAAACGCCAGACCGCGTCTTCACCGAAGAGATGCTGCGTCCGGAAAAGCAGGACCTCGATTTGTTCACCGCCGGAGTCGACGCCATCGTGGCCGCGCAGACGCGCGTTGCCCGCCAATACTTCGAAGATGGCAGCGTCGACGCCGCCTGCCCTCCTCTGCGCGCTTTGCTCGACGTCATGGCACGCGGGCACGGGGAGGCGAAAACGGCGGACGACCTCGAGGTTCGCAGCCTGTTCGCGCGCGAAGCTTTGATGGCGAGTGACTGGTACCGCGAGCGCCTGCGCACCAAGCAGTCGCGCGACGTGGCCTTGTGGACGCGGCATCTGGGGGACCTCGAAGAGTTCGAGAAGACCGGCTCACCGGCGCCGGGCGTCTCTCTGCCGGATCGGCTGGCGGAAGTGCGCAAGCAACTCAAGCGGGTGAGCGCGCCCGAGTATCTTCGGGAGCTGGAGGGTACTCTCGGCGCCGACCCGTTCCACGGGCAGATGGGATGAGCGTGCGTCCTCAGATGGAATGCCAGCGACGCCAATTTTTGGACCGTCAACCACTACGATCAAGCTCTCTAGATCCAGCTCATCCGGCGCAATCGTCGCCAGAAGCGGTCGGACCCATTCCAAGCTGTGCGCCTCACGGTAGTTCCCGCTGCGTAGCGGATCAATCCCGGAACCGAAGCCCCGAGCCATCGCGCGAGTCTCGGCAAGTCCAGATCGGCGGTCACCAATACGCGACTGGCCATAACGGCCCTCTGTAGAAGCTCGGCGTCGGCGCTCCACCCAAAAGGATGCCATGCTGATGGATCCAAGGATTGCCCTCTGCGCTGAACCCTTCCCGGATCTGCCGTGCGGCCCGGAACAAACCCTTGCAACGCATCGCGCGGCGTCGGCGGAGGCCAGGAAAACTGCTGCGCGAGCAATATCGTGAGCTGGCCGATGCGACCGAGCAGGTTGCGGGCCTCCATTGGTTTGCGGAAATCGCTTTGGTGAAAGCCGGCCGCCTGGACTCCTTATGTGATCACCAGCCGGGTTGATGGAATTGACGCGGATGTTCCGCGGCCCCAACTCGGTGGCGAGCGTTGTTGTGGCCCCATTCACTGCAGCCTTCGTGGCATTCCCCATGCTGCTCGCGAGCTAGAAACCGATATTGATGATGCTCCCGCCGGAGGGAATCGAAATGCTTCGCGGCCGGCTGCGAGGCCAGGATCAGGCCGAGGACATGGGTGTCCAAATGCCGCCAAAGTGCTCTTCGTTGAGGGCTCTCAAGCGGCCGAAACTCGTAGACTCCCGCATTTCTCACCAGGATGTCGACCCTGCCGAACCCATTTTCCGCCTCGGCAAAACAGCTGCTCGACATCGGTTTTCTGGACACATTCGCTTGGATCGCGATCGCCTTGCCACCATCCTGTTTGTGATCTCGGTAACCTCACGGTCGCCATCCTCCTTATGGGACGCATCGTTGACCACCACCGACGCCCCTTCGACTGCAAGATATTGGGCGATCGCGTTGCAATCCCCTCGGTCGCGCCCGTCACGAGTGGCTACCTTGTCTTTAAGCCTCCTCATTCGTGCGACTCCTTAATTCCGTGCTTCGACAACTATCCATGAGATGAGGCGCAGGGAAAAGGGTTTAACGGTTCAGCGTGATGCGCAAGCACTCGACAAGGCCCGCTCCGGACTGTTTCAGATGCCCCCGTACCAGGAAAAACCGTGTTCCGGAGACGAGGAGCCCCTGCCTTTGCCGATGTTTTTGGCAGTGTCGGTCACCATAACCCGGGAGAGGTACTTCAAGCTCTTAAAGCCGAGCTGACGGGGAACGCGCAGACGAACCGGAGCACCGTGAGGTGTAGGAATCTGCTGGCCGTTCATC
>JAGWQP010000560.1 GCA_028876805.1 Acidobacteriota bacterium
CGCCCGGTTTAAGTTTTTGGAACCAAATGGAACCAAACCGGATCGGGTGATGGCTGTAAGTGCTTGATTTTATGGTGGCCAGGGACGGAATCGAACCGCCGACGCCAGCCTTTTCAGGGCTGCGCTCTACCGACTGAGCTACCTGGCCGCAGAACTTTAGTCTATCAGCCGCTTTATGCGTTCTGCAATTCGCCCAGCGCGTCGCCCGTAACCCGCTCAATGTCCGCGTGCAGGCTGTTGCCCCGCGTGTCCATCGTCACGATGGCCGCGAAATTCTTCACCCGGATATGCCACATGGCCTCGGGGATACCGAATTCCATCAGGTGCACACCCAGCACCTGCTCCACGGTTCGCGCGTAATATTGTGCGGCTCCGCCGATGGCGTTGAGATAAACCGCGCCACACTCCTTTAGCGCAGCCAGGGTTTTCACGCCCATGCCGCCCTTACCAATTACGGCGCGCACGCCGTACCGCCGGATCACCTCGGCCTGGTAGGGTTCTTCCCGGCTGCTCGTCGTCGGACCAGCGGCCTTCACAATCCACCGTTCGCCCTCTTTGAGCATCACAGGACCACAGTGATACAACACTGTGCCGCTGATGTCGACCGGTGGCGGGTTCTTCATGAGATGGGCGTGAACGTTGTCGCGGCCCGTGAACATCTCACCGTTGATCATCACCACATCGCCCACTCTTAGCGCGCGCACCTGCGCTTCAGTCAACGGCGGCGTGAGGATCACCTCGCGGCCCGTCAGCGGAAAGCCCTCGCCACGCGCCATGCGTTCCACTCTGCGCTCGGGGTCGCGGTAAAGCCATCGCGTGATGGCGCCCGTGGCCGCGTCCAGACGCACACCAAGACGCCGGAAGGCCCAGCAATCGTACGCCACTGAAACGAAGTAACTGGCGGGCAGGCGATTGGCCGCAGTGATCTTGCAACCGATGAGGCTCGCCTTGCCACCGAAACCCATGGCGCCGACGCCGATCCGGTTGGCTTCCTCCATCACCTCCGCTTCCAGCTTCGCCAGCGTCGGGTCCGCATTGACATCGTCGAGCACGCGAAAAAGTTGGCTCTTCGCCAGCTCATAACCGTGCGCGCGATCGCTCCCAATACACACGCCCACGGCGCCCGGTGCGCAACCCTGCCCCTGCGCCTGCCACACTGCGTGCAAAATACACTTGCGTACACCCTCTAGATTGCGGTCGGCACGGCCGAGGTGCTCCAGCTCGCACGGCACTGAGTATTGAATATTCTTGTTCTCGCAGCCGCCGCCCTTCAGAATCAATCGCACTTCGATCTCGTCTTCCTCCCATTGCTCAAAATGAATCACGGGAGTTTCCGTGCCAAGGTTGTTACCGCTGTTTTTGCCCGTGAGAGAATCCACGGAGTTTGGACGCAGCTTGCCGCGTCGTGTCGCCTCGGCGATGGCTTCCTGAATAGCTTTCTTGATGTGGATCTGGTTCACGCCCACAGGTGTGTGCACTACAAACGTCGGCATCCCCGTGTCCTGGCAAATCGGCCCTTCATCGTCGGTCGCCATGTCAATGTTTGAGAGGATGATATCGAGAGCTTGCGAAGACTGCGTCCGAGGCGTCTCCGAGCCGGCCGCGAGTGACATCCCTGCGCGTACGTCGGGCGGTAAGTTGGTCGAAGTCTGCGTAATCAGTTCCAGGAGACTGGCCGCTAGGAATTCCATCTGTGGTCCGTTACTTTTCATTCTACTCCGGGCGCACGTGGGCTTGCATTCCGGGGTGGACAGCGGCCACAGAACTAGTGAAGCCGATCACCAGCACTTCCGGAGTTGGTTCAACCGGAATCTCGAAATCAAATGCGCCCGTAGCGATTACGAAAAGTTCGCCCCCGGGCTCGTGCTCGGGCTGACCGGCCTCCCCCTTGCGGCCCACCACCACTCCGGCCACCGGAGCTACCACTACGGCCTGCTGCAGCGCAGGCGCAGTGGCATCTAGTTTTTGGCTACGGTCCGCGATTTTCTTGGCACTCTCTCGTTCCTTGAGTGCATCCTGAAGGCGATCGTCGCCCGAGCCGGTAAGTCCACAGCCGCCCAATACTGCACGGCGTTTTCCAATTCACGAGAGGCGCTCTCATAGGTAAGACGCGGCATCGCGCCAGCTTCAAAGAGAACTTTTTGACCGTCGTAGACCTTCTGTGGCGGTCCAGCTCGGCGTGCACGCTCTGGGCGTCGTCATCGGCGAGCGAGGCCTCCAGTTGCGCCGAAGCGACCACTCTCTCCGTCGCGTCCAAACGGACTTGCGCCTGCGTTACGGCCGCGGTCCAGCTGACTCCCCCCATGGCACGGCCGTCACTAACTAGCCCCTCCTAGTGCCACCAGGTCTCGAAGGCTCAGCCTTCCTGTGTATATGGCCATACCGAGTGCAACGTGCACCTCCATCGCGAGCAGCGCCCGAACTTCGTCTAGCGTCGTGATACCGCCAGCGGCGGTAAGTTCCAGCGACGTGGAGGCGCGCAGCCTGCCGAACCATCCCAGATCTGTTCCTTCGAGCATTCCTTCTTTGTCGACATACGTACACAGAAATCCCGAGCAATACGGTTCGAGTAATCGAAGCACTTCCTCGGCCCGGAAGGTAGTCACCTCTTTCCACCCCTGGATCACAACGCGCCCGTGCTTGGAATCGAGAGCAATGACGAGGCGCTCACGGCCGATGGCATCACGGAGCCGCCCCAAAAACTCCTCGTGAATGCCGCAAGGAGTGAACGCGGCGGTGCCGACGATGAGCTTCCTTGCTCCCTCCTCGACCAGTCCCCGCGCCCGCTCCACGGTGCGGACACCTCCTCCCACACGCACAGTCGCTTTGGATGCGAGCAGGCGCACCAGCTCATCGTTCGAGCCGCGGCTCATGGCGGCGTCCAGATCGATCACCTGAATTTCCGCGAAGCCGGCGAACCGCCGCAGCATCTCTTCCGGCGCATCACCCTCGAGCGCCTTCCTCCGGCCTTGCACGAGCTGCACCACCTTGCCATCCATCAAGTCGATGCAAGGAAAAATCACGCGGTCACCCTTACGAGTATCCCATTGCGGTTCAATTCTTCCTTCAGCTGATTCACCGTATAAGTCCCATAGTGGAAGATGGACGCAGCGAGTGCCGCATCCGCACAGCCTTCGGTCAACACTCGCACAAAGTGTTCGGGCTTCCCTGCCCCGCCGCTGGCGATCACTGGAATATGTGTAGCGCGCGAGACCGCCCGCGTCAGCTTGCAGTCAAAGCCCTCCTGCACGCCGTCGGTATCCATGGAGGTCAACAGGATTTCGCCGGCGCCCAGTTCTTCTCCTCGGGCAGCCCACTCAACGGCGTCCGTACCCTCGTCATCACGGCCGCCGCGCGTGTAGACGTGCCAGGTGTCTGGTCCGTGCCGGCGCGCATCGATGGCCAGCACGACCGCCTGCGCCCCGAACTCCTCACTCAACTCGCTAATCAGCCCCGGCCGGCGCACTGCCGCCGTGTTGATGGAAACCTTGTCGGCGCCCGAGAGCAGAATCCTCCGAGCGTCGGCGACCGACCGGATGCCGCCGCCCACAGCCAGCGGAATGAAGACCTGGCGCGCGGTTCGTGACACTACGTCCGCCATGATTTCGCGCGCGTCGCTGGATGCTGTGATATCGAGAAACACCAGTTCGTCGGCGCCTTCGCGATTGTAGCGCTCCGCCAGCTCGGCCGGATCGCCCGCGTCACGCAGATTGACGAAATTCACGCCCTTGACCACGCGCCCGGCGGTCACGTCCAGACAAGGAATGATGCGTTTAGGAAGTGGCATAAGGCCCCGCGTTGTGCCCGCGCGAAGGGCGGAATCTCGCGATCGTCGCGGGCGACGCGCTTTGCGCCTGCACAAGCTGGGGGCATGTGCTACTCATGGCAACTCCAGAAAGTTCCGCACGATCTGCAATCCCACCGGCCCCGACTTCTCCGGATGAAACTGCACTCCGTAGACATTGGCGCACTCGAGCACCGCCGTGTACGGAACCTCGTACGTGCATGTGGCGGCAGCCCGGTCGTTTTCGGGAACGTAGTAGCTGTGCGCGAAATAGACAAACGGCGGCGCTGCTAGGTTACGAATCAGCTTCGATTCGCGCCGCACCTGCAACTCGTTCCAGCCCATGTGCGGTACTCGCGCCCCTATCGAAAAACGCCGCACCGAACCTGGATACACTCCCAGACCGGTGACGTCCGGCGCCTCCTCGCTGGTTTCGAACAGCGCCTGCAGCCCGAGGCAGATTCCGAGAAACGGCACGCCCGCGCTCATCCGGTCCCGCAAGATACGGCGAACATCCAAGCGATCGAGTGCGCGCATCATCTGGCCGAAATGGCCGACACCCGGCAGAATGATCTTCGATGCCGCGCGCAGTCCGACGGCATCGCGCACGAGTGTATACTCCCAACCTAGCGCTTCCAGAGTATTTTGGACCGACCGCAAGTTCCCTGCCCCGTAGTCAAAAATCGCGATCATAGGAGCCCCTTGGTCGACGGCAGTTGATCTTTCAGGCGAGCATCTGTCGAGCACGCATACTTCATGGCCCGCGCAAAGCACTTAAAGAGGGCTTCGATCTTGTGATGATTCGAGCGTCCGTACAGCACCTTGGCGTGTAGGTTCGCGCCCGCGTGGTTCACGAATCCGCCAAAGAAATCCTCCACCAATTCACTTTGAAGATCCCCGACCAGCCGCACCTTCACGCGGTCCTGGTAAACCAGCGCCGGTCTTCCACCGAGATCCAGTGCCACCAGGGCGAGTGTCTCATCCATCGGCAGCACGAAGTATCCGGCGCGGTTGATCCCCTTCCGGTCACCCAGGGCTTTCGAGAACAGCTGGCCGAGCACGATGCCCACGTCTTCCACCGTGTGATGCTGATCCACATCGAGGTCGCCCATCGAACACAATTCGAGATCAAAACCGCCGTGTTTGGCGAACAACTCCAGCATGTGATCGAAGAAGCGGATGCCAGTCGAAATTCGGTAGCTACCACGGCCTTCAATCTTGAGCGCTCCCGAGATCTGCGTCTCTTGTGTCCGGCGCTGCAACGCCGCGCGCCTCATGACGCAAACACCTCTTCCAAGCAATTGATATCGTCGACGATCGCATAGGCACCCTGTGCCCGGAACAAGAAGACCAGGTCGACATACCGCGGATTCCTTGGTGCCGCGATGCCGATGAACGGCACGGCCGCTGCTTTGGCAGAGCGCGCATCGTCGACCGTGTCGCCGATATAGAAGATAGCCGCATTAGTATGACACTGGCGGATCTGCAGCAGTCCCTCGGGCGCCGGTTTGTGATTCTGAACCTCGTACATTCCCACGATCGGGTCGAACAGCAGCCCATCTGCAAACCGTTTCAACGTGAATTCGGCCTCTTCTTTGGGCCGGCCAGTGAACAAGGCAAACCTAAAGTCCTGGTTAAGTTTCTCCAATCGCCCCGGCTGAGCGATCCACTTCTCGCGCATAATCAGCCCGGTCGATCCCGAGAAGATGGATTGAAAGTATCGCTTCACTTCTTCGTACGGCGTCAAAACCCCGGCTCTTTGGACGACGTAGTGCGACAGTTGCCAATCATCGTTCCACCCGCCACTGTTTTTATAGTCCTGGATCTGTTCATTGGAGATGCGCGTGCCCGTGAAATGCTCGACGGTCTGTGCGATCGCTTCGCGGTACGAATCAGTTACGTCCACCAGCACGCCGTCCATGTCGAAGACCAGAACCGGCGTTTTCAAGCTTTCCAGATTTCCTCCAAAGCGGAGAGCAGGCGGCGGGTCTGGTCGCGCGTTCCCACGGTCATGCGCACGCAGCCCGGCGCTTCATAGCTGCGATCGCGCACCAGGATGCCGCAGGCGCGCAATGCGTCACGCACCTCGATCGCCCGCCCGCCGAGTCTGACCAGGATAAAATTTGCCGAGCTCGGTACATACCCGATTCCCAGCTTTTCCAGACCGACACACAATAGCTCTCGCGCCGCTAACACTTCGGCTACATAGTTTTGGATGTAGTCGGTATCGGCGACCGCCGCCTGCGCCGCCAGCACCGCCAGCGTATTCACGCTATACGGCGATTGCGCCTTATGCAGAAATTCGATGTTAGCGGCGTGTGAGAACAAGCAGCCCAAGCGCATCGCAGCCATGCCGAACACTTTCGAGAACGTGCGTGACACAAACAGGTTGGGTATGCGTTCGATCTCGGTCAGCGCGGTGACGCCTGAGAATTCGTAATAGGCTTCATCTACCATCACCACGGCCTTGCGGGCGCGGTGCAGGATGCGCTCGATTCCGAGCAGCCCGATGCTAGTGCCCGTCGGGTTATTTGGGTTCGCCAGGATCACCGCCCGCGTCTCCAGGGTGATCGCCTCCAGCACCTCCTGCAGTGGAAATTCCATGTCCGGCTCTGGATATTCCACCTCGCGCAGTTTCGCGCCCGCTACCTGAGCATAGAACCGGTACATGGCGTAGGACGGCTTCAATATGACGACCTCCTGTCCGTCATCCACGTAGGTATTCATAAGAACTTGGATCGCCTCGTCGGTCCCGTTGGTGAACACGAATTGTTCCGGCCTCACACGGAAGTAGCGGGCGATTCTTTCCATGGCTTCGCCGTATTCCGGATACACCGCCAAGCTCGGTGCCTCCACTAGTTTTTTCAGCGTCTCAACCACACAAGGCGAGCAACCCACGGTGTTCTCGTTGAAATCAAGCCGCAATTTCGCCCTGCGGCCAGCGGTCGGCGGGTGATAGGGCTCCATGGCCAAAACCGCCTCTCGCGGTTTGACAGCGCCTTTGGGCAACTTCGGTTTGTTAGCGGCCACCGGTTCGCACCTCCACCGATCGCGCGTGCGCTTCCAAGCCTTCGGCCCGGGCCAATATGGTGACCGCCGGCGCGAGCCGCCGCAACGCCGCCGGCGACAATTCCTGTACCGAAATCACCTTCAGATAGTCCGTGACCGCCAGGCCCCCCCGCTGCCGGGCCGCGCCGCTGGTGGGCAAAACATGGTTCGGGCCGGACGCATAATCTCCCGCCGCTTCCGGGCTGAACGGTCCAATGAACACGCTC
>JAGWQP010000561.1 GCA_028876805.1 Acidobacteriota bacterium
CATTTCAGCCCTTATACATTCAAACAGAGGGGCTTAGTCGAGACCGCTGGTTCACGAGGAGGGCTATGGAGTCGGTTTGGCGCGATCTAAAGTACGGGTTCAGGACCCTGGTGCGCACGCCCGGGTTCACAATTGTAGCTGTCCTTTCGCTGGCCCTGGGGATCGGCGCCAATACTGCGATCTTTACCCTGACCAATGCTGTATTTCTCAATCCGCTGCCGGTGAAAGATCCGGCTCACGTGCTGGAACTGTTCACCGTGGACCACGCGACCAAAAACGTCGTAGCGAACCTCACGCGCACGCCGATGTCGTTCCTGAACTACAAGGACTTTCGCGACCAGAACAATGTGTTCACGGGACTCGCCGCATACTTCCCAACCGGAATTACACTCACTGGCCGAGGCGATCCCAAACCCGAAACCGCGATGCTCGTTTCGGCAAACTACTTCGACCTGCTGGGAGTGAAAGCGGCTCTCGGGCGCACATTTTCCCGGGACGAGGACCAGCAGGAGGGTGGCAATCCAGTAACCGTGTTGACCTGGCAGATGTGGCAGCGGCTGTTCGGCGGAGAGGCCGGAGCAATTGGGAGAACCGTGGAATTCAATGCCTTGCCGTACACCGTCATCGGCGTAATGCCACCGGCTTTCAAAGGCACACTGACGGTCATCAATCCCGATCTCGCCTTTGTCCCGATGAGCATGCATGCGGAGGCGCTCCCGGGGCCGTTGGAGGCAGTATTTAACGAGCGACGTATGCGCATGATCAGCGTATTCGGCCGGCTGAAGCCCGGGGTTTCGGAAGCCCAGGCCCACTCCGCACTGCAGACCATCGCCGCACAGTTAGAGCGTGAATATCCGGCGGCTAACGGCGGTCGTGGTGTGGAAGTGGATATGCTCGCTAACGCCGCGCTGGGCTTTCTGCCGCGAAACCAGTTGGTGCTAGTGGGTCTTGCCCTTTCGGCCGTGGTAGCGCTCGTGCTAATGATCGCGTGTGTGAACCTGGCGAACCTGCTGTTGACTCGGTCGGCACACCGGGCGCGGGAAATGGGCATCCGCACGGCCTTGGGTGCCGAGCGCGGAAGGCTGGTACGGCAACTGTTGACGGAAAGCCTGCTGCTCTCTCTGACGGGCGGCCTGACGGGGCTGGCGATCGGCTCGATGGGATCACAACTGGTGTGGTCGTTTCGGCCCGTTTTTCTTCAGGCAGACAGTTTGCGGATCCAAACGGATTGGCGGGTGTTCGCGTTCACTACAGCTGTGACATTGCTCACCGGAATTCTGTTCGGCGTCGTTCCGGCGGTGCGTACGTCAATTGGAGATCTGGGCGAAGTGCTGAAGAGCGGCGGTGGCCGCGGCGGCACTGAGGTCTTCACGCGTAGCCGATTGCGGAGCGGCCTGGTGGTGGGGCAGGTAGCGCTCGCGATGGTGGCGCTGGCCGGTGCGGGTTTGTTCATCCGCAGCATGGACCACGCGGAGAAAACCAATCCCGGGTTTGAGGCGCACAATCTGTTTACCTTCAATTTCGATCTGGGATCGCAGCGTTTCGCGCCCGACCGCGGCCGCGAATTTCTGCGGAGCATGCTTGCGCGCGCCACCAACGTGCCGGGCATTCATTCCGCAGCACTGACCGCCAGTCGTCCGTTTGCAGGCGGCGGCCTGCTCGGGACCCTCCTCAAGGAAGGCGAGGACGATCCAAACCGCGGGCTTCTGGCCCTGATAAACGAAGTGTCGCCCGGCTATTTCGACACGATGCGGATTCCCATCATCGCAGGCCGCGGCCTGACAGTGTTCGACCGCCAGGGATCGGCGCCAGTGGCGGTAGTGAGCCAGGCGCTGGCGCAGCATTTCTGGCCCGGCGAAAATGCCATTGGGAAGCGGTTCCGGCTGAGGATCGAAGCCAACTACATCCAGGTCATCGGCGTGAGTGCGAATTCTGTAGTGTTGGCGATCGGCGAGCGGCCCCAGCCCGTGGCGTATCTTTCAGTCGACCAACGATACCAATCGGCAATGGCCTTGGTTGTCAGGACGGACGGGAAGCCGACCACCGTGATGCCGGGAGTGCTCAAGCACGTGCAGTCGCTGAATTCGAATATGGCACTGACCAATCCGCGGACGATTCAAGAAGACATTGCGGCGGGCTTGTGGGCGCCCCGGATGGGCGCCGCTCTGTTCGGGATCTTCGGCCTGCTGGCGATGGCGCTGGCATCAGTGGGGATCTATGGCGTGATGGCCTATAACGTGGCGCAGCGTACAAATGAGATTGGCATCCGTATGGCTATGGGGGCACGTCCTGGCGATGTCAGGAGCTTGGTGGTCGGCCACGGTATGCGCCTGGCGGCGGCCGGAATCGCCGTGGGCGTGGTTTGCGGGCTCGTGGTGACACGCCTGTTGGAGACCCTCCTGTTCAACGTGCAAGCATACGATCCGTTAACCTATGCGAGCGTGAGTGCGCTAATCGCAGCGGTTGCGTTCGTGGCCGGCTGGCTGCCGGCGCGTCGTGCCGCGGGCATCGATCCCGTGATGGCGCTGCGGGTCGAGTGATGAGACCGAACCGTTGGCTAGCGACCCTTCACACGTGACTACGTGGAATTCCGCAGGGACGGCGGTTCAGGCACTCCGATATCAAATCATAATGCTCCCTGCAGCAGTCGGACCGGGTAGCGGCTCCTCCGACTCGGTCGCCACTGAATTCGCCAGGATGCCCACTGCTCCATCAATCTGGCCGGCACAAATCGGGCATCGCCACTCTTTAGAGAAGTGCGATCGCCAGAAATCTTTACACTCCCCTTGGAGCGGTTCGGGCCCGGATTGGCGCGATGCCGCGAACTTCACTCTCACGGTGCCAGGAGCCGCAGCCCGCCCCGGGGAAGCGGCTGTTGCCACTGTGGCGACGGCAACAGTCGATCTCGCCTCAACCGCCCACCGTCGATTGCAAATCGTTGAGCCTATCTAACGAAGCGAACTGGTTTTCCAATAGTGCGAATGCCGTTTTGACTCCTTCACTGAAATAGGGCAGTTGGCGATTTCGCGTATTGCACCAATGGCAGACCTTTTCCTAGAGGGTTCTCACACCACGGACATCTTCCGGCATTTCGGTATTTGGAGCCCCGCAGAACGTCACCGCCCTTCCTCCTGGGGATAGGATTGATTCAAAGTTTGTGCCGCCAAACTGGACACGCAGATTGAACGCCCGTGGATATCGTGTAAACGGATGCCTTGACTAATGTCCCCGGTTGGGAATTGCGTGTGCTAATGTGATCGCCGGGGGTATCCCAATGTCAACTTCTACGCTTGCAACAGAGCCCCAGCAGAACAGACCTTCAGTCAAAGAAAGAATCCGGCGACGAGCGCACGAGCTCTACATCCAGCGAGGTAGTCAGCCAGGGTCAGAGCTCGACGACTGGCTTCGTGCCGAGGCGGAGATAATACGCGCTCAAGATGCTGCCATCGACGAAGCCTCCGAGGAGTCCTTTCCGGCCAGTGACGCGCCTGCCTATTAAGACAGTCCGAGGCATCAGCTCCTCGTTCTAGAGGAGGAGTTCCTGATTGACTCGGGCCGTCCGGGTTGGTCCGCGGGCGCTGCCCTTGTTGTCTCTCATGGCGAGCGTCCATAATACCTACACTCTTAGCGCTCTTGAGTTTGTTCTTGATTCTTTTGATCCAGAGAGCCTTCGCGTGCTTGGGCCGATCGCTCAAGACTTACAATTGTTTTCGAACGCCTTCGGGCGCCCAGATCTTTCCAGCCCCTCTTTTCGAGGGCCCAGGGAACGGCTCAGGAGTTTTCTTGCTGGCTGTTTCGAAGTCGGTAAGTTCGGCGCCGCCAGTTTAGAAAGCCGTGCGGGCCAGCGCCCTCCAGACTTGTGGTGAATGCCGTTGACTGGCGCTCGCAGTTAGCAAGCGGAGTGGTAGCATCCGTTTCAGGTTTCACGAGAAAGTCCGGC
>JAGWQP010000562.1 GCA_028876805.1 Acidobacteriota bacterium
ATGATGGCTTTGATTTTGTCGGTCGGATTCGTAGTGGACGATGCCATCGTCATGCTGGAAAACATCGTCCGGCACATCGAAAAGGGGGAAAAACCAAGAGTTGCGGCCTTGCTCGGGTCCAAAGAGATCGGATTCACCATCGTCTCGATGACGGTCTCGCTAGCGGCGGTGTTCATCCCGATCCTGTTCATGGCGGGAATCCTCGGTCGGCTGTTCCGCGAGTTCGCGGTGACCATTTGCGCGTCCATTGTCATCTCGGGGTTGGTCTCGGTCACGTTAACACCGATGCTGTGCAGCCGGTTCTTACGAGAGTCCAACGGCGAAACACACGGCCTGTTCTATCGCTCAATCGAGCGGGGCTTCGACGAAATGCGTAGTCTGTACGGCGGAAGTCTTCGCTGGGTGCTCGACCACCGCCCTGTTATGCTGGTGACATTTTTGGCGGTCATCGGAGCGACCCTCTATCTGTATACCGCCGTCAGCAAAGGGTTCATTCCCGACACCGACAACGACCAGTTCAACGTCAATATGCAGGCGGCGCAGGGAACCTCGTATTACCAAATGATCAACTATGGCCAGCGAGTGGCCCGCATCGTGATTCAAGACCCCGACATCGAGAGCTTTTTCATGCGGACCGGTGGGAACGGCGGGGGCTCCTCGAACTACGGCAATTTGAACGTCAACCTGAAGCCGCGACGACAGCGCAAGGCCACAGTGGTCGATATCGTGAACCGGCTCCGGCCCAAAATTGCCAACCTGCCGGGACTGCGCGTCTCGATGCAGATCCCGCAAGCCATCCGCGTCGGCGGGCGCAATTCGAATTCCAGCTACGACTACACGCTATACGGGCCGGACACCGAGGAGCTCTACCGCGTGGCCCCCAAGCTCGAACAGGCCATCAACCATCTGCCCGGGGCCGTCGACGTGATCAGCGATCTCCAGGTGAAGAACCCGCAGATTCGGATCACGGTGGACCGCGACCGCGCCGCCGCGTTGAACGTGGACTGGAACAACATCGCCAACATGTTGTACGACGCCTTCGGCCCGCAGCTGGTCTCGACCATCTACGGAACGAACAACCAATACCGAGTGCTGCTCGAAATTCTGCCGCGCTATCAGCGGGAGGAGGATTCGCTTAAGCTGCTCTACCTGAAATCGAGCACCGGGCAGTTGGTGCCACTCGACGCCATAGCGCACCTAACTCTCAATGCCGGTCCGAACAGTATCCCGCACTCGGGGCAGTTGCCATCGGTGACCATTTCGTTCGGGCTGCGTAAGGGCTTTTCCCTCGGTCAGGTAACCGACGAAATCGAGCAGGCCGCCCGAGAAATTCTTCCCGCCACGATTACGGGCTCCTTTCAGGGCTCCGCCAAGCTGTTCCAGGACTCGATGAAGAATATGGGACTGCTGCTGCTGATCGCCATTTTGGTGGTGTACATTGTCCTCGGCGTGCTCTACGAAAGTTACATTCACCCGTTGACCATTCTCTCCGGGCTGCCGTCGGCGGGCTTTGGTGCGCTCCTGACATTACTGTTGTTCAAGATCGACTTAAGCATCTATAGCTTCGTCGGGCTGATCATGCTGATCGGAATTGTGAAGAAAAATGCCATCATGCAGATCGACTTTGCGCTCGAAGCCGAGCGCGCGGGCAACTCGGCGCTTGAGGCGGTGTACGAAGGTTGTATGATTCGTTTCCGGCCGATCATGATGACCACCATGGCGGCGCTGTTGGGCGGCATTCCGATCGCGCTCGGGTACGGCTCCGGCGGCGAGGCCAGGCGGCCGCTCGGTATGGCGGTGGTAGGCGGTCTGGCGTTCTCTCAATTGATGACGCTCTATCTGACCCCGGTGGTCTACACGTATATGGCGGGGCTACTCGAGAAATGGCGCCGCCTACGCAAGCCGCGCCCAGTGCTCGCACCGGTGATGCAGGCCGGCGACTGAGAGACACTTAATGAATATTGAGGGGGCGTTTGCCGTCTCCGTTGCCACCCCGCTGCGGTAATGCTGAACTCTTTCCGGACGACCAACCGGAAGTTGCGGTTTTCCTACCGCCGAAAAAAGAACGATAGCGCCAGCCCGAAGCCGATCACGATCACGATGCGGCGGACCGCTGCCCCTCCCACGCGGCGGGCCAGACCGGCGCCCCCGTATCCTCCCGCGATCGCGCCCGCCCCCATCACGACCACATCCGGCCAGAAGACCATCCGGTTCGAGACAAAGTAGACGACGGCGACACCGTTAATGGCGCCGCCCATGAGAACCTTCAGGCTGTTCATCTGGTGCATATCGTTAAGCCCCAGGACGCTGAGCGCGGCCAGCATGGGGAGGCCAATCGCGGCGCCGAAATAGCCGCCATAGACCGCGATCAACAGTTGGAACACCAGGGCTCCGGCCAGCCACCCGCCCGAACGGTGGCCTGCCGTATCGGCCGCCTTCAACCAGCGCTGCACCGGATTTTGAGCCATAAACAATAGAGTCGCAAACAGGATCAGGTACGGGATCAGCCGGTCGAAGACGTCCAGCGGCGTAAAGCGCAGTAGCCAGGCGCCCGCCAGCCCTCCGATGACGCTTGGGACCAAAAGCCAGAGGAGCCGCCCTTCGGCGGCTCTGAGCTCCCGGCGGTAACCCCAGCAACTCGCTAGCGTGCCCGGCCAGACCGCGACCGTGCTGGTAGCGTTTGCGGTGACCGAGTTGAGGCCGAGCCAGATCAGCGTGGGAAACGTGAGCAACGTTCCGCCGCCGGCCACCGAATTGATGAGACCGGCGAGAAATGCCGCTGCGAAAGCGACTGGGGCGTGGAGAAGATCGAGAGCCGGCACAGGCTATGGGGTCGCCAAGCTTAGGTCGCGAAGGCGGTTCCCCGCCCCAGCCGCACTCGCTCAATGAATTCGGCCTTGAGGACGGTCCAACCAAAGAAATCTTCCACGTTCTCGACCGTGGCATCGTGCAGGGCCGGGTGTCCGGCGGCCATGGTCGCATCGGTAATCAGCATCGGCCAGTAATCCAGGAAAAATGCGTCCCGCAACGTGGATTCCACACAGACGTTGGTGGCAATGCCGGTAAAGAACAAATAGCGGATGCCGCGCGAACGCAGCTCCGCATCGAGCGAGGTGTTCGCGAATCCGCTGTAGCGAGTCTTGACGACGACGAGATCACCCGGCTGGGGCTTGAGCTCGTCGACGATGTCAAAGTCCCAGGTGCCGACCGTGACCAGCTTGCCTTTGAGCTCGGGACGGCGGTTCATCATGCGGATGCCGAGTTCCTTGTGCCAGTTGGGCGCAGATGGGCCGCCGCTGTCGCTCAGATCCGGCTGGTATCCTATCTGCAGATACGCAACCGGGTTGCCGGCCGGGCGGGCCTCGTCGAGGATCGAGCGGATCGACTCGACCACGTGCGGCGCGCCGGAGATGTCGACGCCGTCGAGATCCAGCATGCCTTGCTTGCTCGCAAACGCATCCTGCATGTCCACTACGACCACCGCCGACTTCTTCAAGTCGACACTGACCGGCTGCGGCCGGGCGTTCCAGGTGAAGGCAGACATTCTCTCCAGTGTACTGCCGCGGTTATGATGGTTACATCGGTGGCCGGCATCTATATTTCATATCCTTTCTGCGCGCAGAAGTGCACCTATTGCAACTTCGCCTCCGGCGTGTTTCCGGGGGAGCTGGAGCGGCGATACATAGCCGCGCTCACCCATGAGCTGCGGACCTACGCGTGGGAGTGGCTGCCGGAAACGCTCTACCTGGGGGGCGGAACACCGAGCACCTTGGACAGCGAAGACCTGCGCACTCTCATTGGGCTCGTGCGGGGACGGCCCTGGATGGAGGCCACGCTCGAAGCCGCGCCGGGCACCCTGACGCCGGAGCGGGTTCGCGGGTGGGCCGCGTGCGGCATCAGTCGGGTCAGCCTGGGCGTGCAATCGTTCGCGGAACCAGAGATCCGCCGGACCGGGCGTAAATACACCGCGCAAACGCTCGAGCAAGAGCTTGGCCTTCTTCGCCAAGCCGGCATCGCCAACGTCAATATCGATCTAATCGCGGGGCTCCCGGGCCAGACGGAGGCAACGTGGCGGGAGTCTTTGGACTGGATCGAACGGCTGGCTCCGCCGCATGTTTCGGTCTATATGCTGGAGGTGGACACGGACAGCCGGCTCGGCAAAGAGATACTGCTCGGCGGCGTTCGCTACGGGGCCGCCGATGTTCCCGATGACGACCAAACGGCCGCGCTCTATGAAATCGCAGTCGAGCGCCTGCGAGCGATGGGGATCCGGCGGTACGAGATCTCGAATTTCGCCCGGCCGGGCTTTGAATCGCTCCACAACTTGAAATATTGGAGACTGGAGCCTTACGCGGGATTCGGCGCCGACGCGCATTCGTTCGATGGCCGCACGCGACGGCAGAATCCGGAATCAGCCGGCGATTATGCCGACGGTCGGCCCGCGACGACCACTCCGGCGAGAGTGGACGACGAGCGCTTCTTCGTGGGTCTGCGGCTCGCCGCCGGCATCCGCCCGGATCCGGAAGGCTGGCGGCGCTTCGATGCGCCCATTCGCCGCTTTCTCGATGCGGGTTTGCTCGAAACCGAGGATGGTCTGCTGCGGCTTACCAACCGCGGCGTGCTGCTTTCCAACGAAGTCTTACAGGAGTTCCTCACCTTATGATCGATCTGCGCAGCGACACGGTCACCAAGCCGACGCCGGCGATGCGGAAGGCGATGATGGAGGCCGATGTCGGCGACGATGTCTATGGCGAGGACCCCACCGTCAACCGCCTCGAGCAAAAAGCAGCGGAAGTCACCGGCAAGGAGGCGGCGTTGTTCCTCCCCACAGGCACCATGGGGAACACCATTGCGGTCAAGATCCACACTGAGCACGGGCAAGAGGTCATCTGTGACGCACGCTCACACCTGCTCAATTACGAGCTAGCCATGATGGCTTGGTTTTCGGGCTGCGTCGCGCGGGCTATTCCGGCAGAGGACGGGATCCTCAGCTGGAATCAGATCGAAGGTCAGATTCGGCCACTGGGGCCGCACTGGGCGCCTACCGGTCTGATTGAAATCGAAAACACGCACAATATGGCGGGCGGGACTGTATATTCGCCCAGCGCCATTTGCGAGATCTGCGCCGGGGCACATGAGCGGGGGCTGAAAGTGCACATGGACGGGGCGCGTGTATTCAACGCATCGGTTGCCACCGGCGTTCCCGTCAGCGATCTCGTATCGGCCACGGATACGGTGATGTTCTGTCTCTCGAAAGGGCTCGGCGCGCCGGTGGGATCGCTGCTGGCCGGAACGGCGGAAGCGATGGCGCGCGGTCGGCTCTATCGCAAACGCCTGGGCGGCGGCATGCGGCAGGCCGGCGTGCTCGCAGCAGCAGGTTTGATTGCCCTCGAACAGACTCCCAAGCGTCTGGCAGTCGATCACGCCAACGCCAAGTTCTTGGCGGAAGGTCTAGGGCGCATGCGCGGGATCCAGGCCGACGCGTCCAAAGTCGTGACCAATATCGTGATTTTCAATGTCGCCGCTACCGGCCTCTCGAGCGCGGAAATCAGTGGTCGACTCAAGCGGCTCGGCGTCCTGATGAACGGCATCAACGACCGCGAGATGCGAGCGGTTACTCATTACGACGTCGATCGCGCGGGATGCGAGAAGGCGCTGCTGGTGATGGCGGAGGCGCTCAGCGGCTCGACCGCCGCCGGCGCCTGACCGAGGTGTGCCTGGTTCATCCCCATAGCCGCCGCGTGGCCAGCCGCGCACCCTCCGCTAAGGCGCGCAATTTTTCCCAGACCACAGTGGGATGGACTTCTGGATGGTACGTGGCCTGTGACGAGAAACCGCAGTCGGACCCGGCGATCACATTCTCCCGGCCCACGCGCTCGGCATAGCGTGTAATACGTTCGGCGATCAGCTCGGGATGCTCCACGATGTTGCTTGCGTG
>JAGWQP010000563.1 GCA_028876805.1 Acidobacteriota bacterium
CAAAGGTACCACGGCTGGAGTGGCAGCCTTCGCTAGAATGATTGCTGGGAGAGGTGGCGTGCGCATCGCTGTTTCAGGGGCCGCGGGGTTTATCGGGTCGTATTTCTGCGACCACCTACTCGGGGAAGGTCACAGGGTCGTGGGGCTCGACAACTTTCTGACCGGAAGCCGCCGCAATCTGGAGCACCTAATGAAGCACCCGAGCTTCGGCTTGCTGGAGCAAAACGTCAGCCTCTCATTTTCTATTGACGGGCCGCTTGACGCCGTGGTCCATATGGCTTCGCCCGCCAGCCCGAAGGATTACCTGGAACACCCCATCGAGACTCTGGAAGCCGGCTCGATTGGAACCCAGCGCATGCTGGAGCTGGCACTGAATCACGGCGCGCGGTTCATGTTGACCTCCACATCAGAATGTTATGGCGACCCGTTGGTGCACCCGCAGGTGGAGACGTACTGGGGCAACGTCAACCCGGTAGGACCGCGCTCCTGCTACGACGAGAGCAAACGCTTCGCCGAAGCGGTCACCATGGCGTACCACCGCAAGCACGGCGTCCCCACCAGCATCGCGCGCATCTTTAATACCTACGGGCCGCGGATGAAGCTGGACGATGGCCGTGTGGTGCCTACCCTCCTCTCGCAGGCGTTGCGCGATGCGCCTATGACAGTGTTTGGGAGCGGCGCGCAGACGCGCAGTTTCTGCTACGTCAGCGACATGGTGGAAGGCCTGTACCGGCTGATGCTTTCCGACGAACACTACCCGGTCAACCTCGGGAATCCGCGCGAGATGACCATTCTCGAGTTCGCCAACGAGATCCGGAAGATGACCGGCGCGCGGTCGGAAATCGTGTTCGAACCGCTTCCCGAAGACGACCCCAGGCAACGCCGGCCGGATATCTCCAAAGCCCGCCGCCTACTCGGCTGGGAGCCGCGCGTTTCGCTAGAAGAGGGCCTCCAACCCACCGTGGAATACTTTCGTTCCGCGCAACCCGCCCGCGTCTGAGGCTGGATTACAAACGAGGCTAGCCGTCAGTCCTTCCAAGCCATGGCGAGCCGCACCAAAGTGCGCAGCGGCACGCCGGACGGCCCCTTGGCCGCATACGGCTTGGCGTCATCCACCCAGGCGGTGCCGGCGATATCCAGGTGCACCCACGGCGTTTCTTCGGCGAACTCTTTCAGGAACATCGCCGCGGTGATGGCGCCGCCCCAGCGTCCGCCGACGTTGGGCAGATCGGCGAAGGGGCTCTTCAGGTAAGTCTCCTTATAGTCCTCATCGAGCGGCATCGGCCACATGCGCTCGCCCTCGGCTTTAGCGGCAGCGAGCACGCGGTCGCGAAGATCGTCATTGCTGGCGAACAGTCCGACATTCAGATGGCCGAGAGCCACCACGATGGCGCCGGTCAGGGTGGCCGCGTCGACCAAGTGGGTGCAGCCTTGCTGGCGCGCATAGGTCAGGGCATCGGCCAGGATCAGACGGCCCTCGGCGTCGGTGTTGATCACTTCGATGGTCTTGCCGGACATGGCGGTCACGATGTCGCCGGGGCGCTGCGCCCGGCTCCCCGGCATGTTCTCCACACAGGGCATGAACAGGGTCACAGGGAGGGGAGGCTTGAGCTGCGCAAGCGCACGCATCGCGCCGAGCATGGAGCCGCCGCCAGCCATGTCGTATTTCATCTTTTCCATGCCCTCAGCGGGTTTGATAGAGATACCGCCGGTATCGAAAGTGACTCCCTTGCCGACCAAGCCCAGGTGCGCGTTGCTGCGCATCTCGGTTGGCCGGTACCGGACCACGATGAGGGCCGGCGGTTCGTCACTGCCCTGCGCGACTCCGAGCAGCGCGCCCATACCTAGCGCTTCCATCCGGCTTCGGTCGAGCACCTCGCACCCGAGGCCATATTCGGCCGCCATCTGCTGCGCCGCTTCGGCGACCTTGGTCGGCGTCAGCCGGTTGGCGGGTTCATTAACCAGATTGCGCGTGAAGTTCTGTGCTTCGGCAATGATCCGCCCCTCGTCGGCAGCCTCCTTGAGGGCGGCAGAGGAGCGCGGCACGACCACCGCGAACGAGTCGACTGAGATCTTATCGTTGCCGGTCTTGTAGCGGTCCGGATCGTATTCTCCTAGGATGGCGCCTTCGACGGCCGCCCGCACAAACTTGGCAGTGGCCGAGTCGCCCTCCAACACTAAGGCGATTTGCTTGATCGACTTGGGCTTCAGGTGCCGCACCGCCGCGCCAGCCAGGCGCCGCAGCTCCGCCGAGTCGAACTTCTCCGGCTTGCCGGCGCCCGCCAGTAAGACCCGTTGGGCAGCCACTCCCGGAGCGTGGTGCAAAAGAGTCAATTCCAAGGCCTTACCCTTGATTTCCCCGCTGTCGAACAGCGGGGCCGCAGCGAACCGGTCCTCTTTCCGGCCTTCGAAGACCAGTACCACCAGGGCTTCGGTCTCAGCTTGCTCGAGGGGTCCTTCGATTAGGGTGATTTTCATCAGTACTGATTGTCGCCAGCCCATGCAAAGCTTGGCAAGTCAGGTGTCCGGATTCCATTTCTGGAAATCCTACACGCATTTCTGAATCACTCTGTCGATTGCGTGAATCAGGCTGTATTGTTGATGATTACCCGGGAGATTCGGGCGCTTTGTGCTACACTATTCGTGATAATTCCGAGGGCGGATGTTCCAAAAGCTGTAACGGTAAAAGTTCGCCTAACGTCGAACGTCATGACAGCACCCTCGCGTTTGAGGGCCGATAAGTAAAATGGCCAATCTGTCTAATAGAAATAATCGGTTCGCTAACCAGCCTGACGACCATTTGGCACGCATGCTGGTTCCGGAGCAAAAATCCTGGTTCCGGTCGATGTTCGAGGACATCCGGGACTTATTAAACCCCCCCAAGCTGCCGCCCTTACAGGTAACATCGAGGCCGGTGGCGGTGAAGGACATCTGGGGCTTGTATGGCCGCCAGAAGAAATCGTGGGCGATGTCGCTGACCCTGCAGTCGGGCGCGATTGTGTTGTTGTTCACAGTATTTTCGGTCAAAGCGGTGCAGCAGAAGGTAAAGGACATCGTACCGCTATTTATGCCGGATCTGGCACCGTACGAACCGAAGGTGGCGCCGAAGAAGAAGCAAATGGGCGGCGGCGGCGGTGGCGGAGATCGTTCTCCTCTGCCAGCCGCGAAGGGCCAGTTGCCCAAACCCGCTCTGAAGCAGTTTACACCTCCAATGCAGGTGATCCACAATCCGGACCCGAAACTCACCATAGATCCGACGATCATTGTGCCTCCCGATGTTCCTTTGCCGAAGGTGAACATTCCGCAGTACGGCGATCCCTTGGCCAAACTGGGGCCCCCGTCTAACGGACCAGGCTCGGGTGCTGGTATTGGCTCCGGCTCAGGTGGCGGCGTAGGCTCCGGCAAGGGTGGCGGTTTTGGGCCCGGCGAAGGCGGCGGTGTTGGCGGCGGGGTTTTCCGCGTAGGCGGCGGCGTGACGGCGCCCGCTTTGCTCTATAAGGTCGAGCCCGAGTATTCCGAAGAAGCCCGCAAGGCCAAATATCAGGGTACGGTAGTCCTGTACGTAGAGGTTTCCCCGGACGGGCACGCCGTGAACCCGCGCGTGGTCCGCAGCCTCGGACTGGGCCTGGACGAGAAGGCCATGGAGGCGGTGCGTAAGTGGAAGTTCCGTCCCGGCTACAAAGACGGCAAAGCGGTCACGGTAGCCGCGACCATCGAAGTCAATTTCCGTCTGTTGTAACCTCCGAGTCGGCGCCAGTTTCACCGAGGCCAAGATTTCGGTCCCATTGAGACAACCCAAGTCAGCATCTGACCCTCGTGGTAAGCGTCCAGTTCCCGGCAACCCTTTGGGGTTAAAGGTAATGACGGTCGACATCGCCGACATCCCGGCGTGAGTGCCACCCCTCGAGTCGAGCCGGGTGGCCGGTGACTGTGCCCGAACCTGCGGTTCGCCGATCACTGGCGACTACACACAAAGAACTCTGGGGGACAATAGACATTTCCGGCGATTCCAGACGGGGCGTCGGTTCCCTACCAAAGGCCTCATCGGTGGGTGCTCGTCGGGGACCGGGAAGAAAATGCCGGGCTCCGGGAAAGGTTGTGAGGCACCGGCCTGGCGCGGGAATTGAATCAGTCGCACGGGCAGCAACAATCCCGGGGCCGATGTCAGATCAGCAGAGCCTGACTCCCCCGGGCGCGTGATTATCTAGACTCCTATTGTCTGCGGCAGTCCGGGCACTGGCAAATCGCACGCAAGTGTTCGAACGAATAGATGCCGGTCGAGTGGCCGTCGCTCCAGTTAATGCGAATGGCATAACTGCCAACCGGTTCGACTCCCACCATTTTCAGCCGGGGCTGGTACATCTGGAACGGGTTTTCCCCCTGGGGCTGGCGCGGAGGCGTGCCGTGCGCGCCGGTGCAACTCGCACAGGGGCACTTGTCGCGCAAGTATTCGAGACCGTATTCGCTGTGATGGCCGTCCTTCCAATCGATTTTGATGCCCTTCGATTTGGAGATCGCGATGTGTTCGGGGTCGGTGGAGACAGTCATTCTCAATTGAAGAGGCGCTCCACGTCGCGCACACCCGAGATGCGGCGCATGGCGGCCACCAGTTTTTCAAGCTGCTTCTTATCGCGCACGTCCACGGTCATTTCGACAATCCCTCCGTCTTGATCGAGCGCGGTTTTCGCCTCGAGGCTGCGGATATTGGTGTTTTCGAGCACCGAGGTCAGCTGGTTGAGCATTCCGGGACGATCGTCGGTATGAACCACGATGCGCACCGGAAAGGCATCTTCGGCAGCGCGCGCCCACTCCACTTCAATCTTGCGCTCCACGTCGTACATCAGGCTCTGCACGTTGGGACACAGGCAGGAATGGACGGCCACACCTTTGCCGCGCGTGACGTAACCAACGATGGCTTCTCCGCGGATTGGATTGCAGCACTTGGCGCGGTAGACCAGCAGATCATCGAGGCCGCGGACCCGGACGACGGGGTCGCCTTCCGCCGTCCGGCTGGGCGCCCCGGCCGGCGCCGGCTCGGGTACCCCGGCGCCAACGGGTGGGCTCTCTTCCCCTTCTTCGTTGACCACCCCGGGCGCCAGCTTCGCGAGCACCTGCCGTGCGGAATACTTGCCGTAGCCGAGAGCTGCGTAGAGGTCTTCCATCTTGCTGTAGCCGTACTGGCCGGCGACGGCGTCGAATTCGCTTTTGGTGATGCGTCCCAGTTGCACGCCCAGGCGGCGTGCTTCCTTGTCGAGATACTTTCCGCCGATCTCTATGGCTTTGGCCCGCTCGCTGGCGTTGATCAGGTGCTTGATCTTGTTGCGCGCGCGCGCGGTTTTGACAAAGGCCAGCCAGTCTTTGCTCGGCTGATGGCCGGGCTGGGTCATGATTTCGACTACATCGCCATTGCGCAGACACGACCGAAGCGGCACGATGCGTCCGTTGACTTTGGCGCCCACGCAGGTCGATCCGACATCGGAGTGAATGGCGTAGGCGAAGTCGATCGGGGTGGCGTCTCGTGGCAGCACGATAACCTTCCCCCGCGGAGTGAAGGTGTAGACCTCTTCCGGGTACAGGTCCACTTTCAGAGTGGACATAAACTCGCCAGGGTCTTGCATATCGCGCTGCCATTCGACCAGGTGACGCAGCCAGGCGATGCGCTGGTCGTCGGCCGCCGGCCCTTTCCGGCCTTCTTTGTATTTCCAGTGCGCAGCGATGCCTTCCTCGGCGATGCGGTGCATCTCCTCGGTACGGATCTGCACCTCGAAGGTTTGGCCCTGCGGGCCGACCACCGAGGTGTGTAGCGACTGGTAGAGGTTCGGCCGGGGGATGGCGATGAAATCCTTGATACGGCCCGGGATCGGCCGCCACTGATTGTGGATCACGCCCAGCGCCGCATAGCAGTTCTTCACCGAGTCGGTGATGATGCGCAATGCCATCAGGTCATAGACCTGATCCATGCCGATCTTCTGGCGCCGCAGCTTCTGGAACACCGAATACGGCCGTTTGATGCGGGCCTCCAGCCGGGCGGGAATGCCCTCGCGGCGAAGTTCCGCCTCGACGGTTTGGCGGATTTCGTGAAGAAACCCTTCGTTGGAGTGCCGGCGCGATTCGATGTTGGTGACGATCTCACGGAAAGCGTCGGCCTCCAGGTGCTGGAAGGCGAGGTCTTCGAGCTCGCCGCGCAACTTGCCCATGCCGAGGCGGTGCGCGATGGGAGCGTAGATTTCGATGGTCTCGCGCCCGATCCGCTCGCGGCGTTCCCGGTTGAGGTAGCCGAGCGTCCGCATGTTGTGCAGGCGGTCGGCGAGCTTGACCATCATCACCCGAATGTCGTCCACCATGGCCAGCAACATTTTGCGGAAACTCTCCGCCTGGCGGTCCTCGGCCGAATAGAAATCGAGCTTGCCCAGCTTGGTGACGCCATCGACGCAGCGCGCCACCTCGTCGCCGAACTGCTTGCGGACGTCTTCGAGCTTGACACTGGTGTCTTCGACTACGTCGTGGAGGAGGCCGGTCTGCATGCCCACCAGATCCATGCGCATGTCGGCCAAAATGTGAGCCACTTTGACCGGATGGACCATGTAGGGCTCGCCCGAGACGCGCATCTGCCCCTCATGGCACTGGCGGGCGAAGCGAAAGGCCTTTTCCAAAGGCGCCAAGTCGTCCTTCGGCCGGTATTCGCGAATCTTGGCTTCGAGATCGCGATAAAGCAATTCTACCGGGTCCGGAGGCGGCGGAACCCTAAGGGATTCCGAGGGACTGGCAGATTGGGGGGGCACTCTAGACCAATTGTAGAACAGGGGTGGGACTATCGTAAAAGCTTTCCACTCAGTAACTGAGCCGATGTGCTGTGACGTCTAGAGCTGCTTCGAGAACCCCTCCCACCGTCTTCGACACCGGCCACGAGGCTCGCGGCCCAACTTCGCGCCCGCAGGAGCTTCGGCGTCACCGATCAGTTTCACTCAGATCTCCCGGTGGTGCCGCGCATAAGCAAAGACCACCGTGTCTTGGCGCCCGACAGCAGGCCGTTTAAAAGCGCTGAACCAGGATGCGGTCACCGATCAGGATCGTGCCCTCCCTGGCGGCAGACGGATCACATACGCCTGAACACAAGAATCGGCAGGATGATGAGCGCCCAAACCACAATCGAGGAGAACCGGCCATCTGGGTTCAGCATCGGTGCGGGCGGGGGATCTACCCGCGCGGAGATATACGGGGATCAGAATCAAGATCAGCTCGCCCCGCGTTCAATCGTTCCCCGGCGGTCGCGCCCATCGATTGCATGCGCGCAACACGACAGAGGATCACCAGCAGCTCGGCGAAGTGAAGCGCACTCCATACCTGTCCGAACGATGCCGATCAATCTGACCAATAGAATCAGGGAGACGGCGAGAACAACGATCTGTGCGCGAACAAACCGGCTACGAATGGTAACATCACCCTAGTGCAGATCCGGCCAGCGAGCGACGGCTCGCTTCTCGTTTCATTTGGGAATGCGATCTCGCCCGATGCGCATCAGCAGGTCGAGCGGCTGATGAACGCAATGGCCGAACTGCCGGCCGGCATCCGAAACCTGCACCCGGCTTTTGCTTCAGTGCTCATCGATTTCGATCCGCGGCGGCGCAGTCACCGGGAGCTCGAAGCGTTGGTTCGCGAACGGATGGCCGCGCCGCCGGCGGGCGCCACGCGGGAGAGCCGGTTGGTCGAGATTCCGGTTTGCTATGGTGGCGCGGAAGGCCCCGATCTGGGGGAGGTGGCGCGGCACGCCGGCCTGGAGCCGGCGCGGGTCGTGGAGTTGCACGCGGCCGTCGAGTATCGTGTGTACTTCTTGGGATTTTCCCCTGGCTTTCCCTATCTCGGCGGCATGCCAGAGGCGTTGGCCACACCGCGTCTGGCAACACCGCGCAAACGAGTGCCCACCGGGAGCGTGGCCATCGGCGGCGCGCAGACCGGCATCTATCCGATGGAATCGCCAGGGGGATGGCGGCTGATCGGTCGGACCTCGCTTCCATTGTTCGACACCACGAAAGATCCTCCTGCGCTGCTGCGAATAGGAGACCGCGTCCGCTTCAAACCGGTTGAGGAGCTGCCACGTTGAAGGCAATCCGAGTGGTCCGGCCGGGCTTCCAGACTACTGTGCAGGACCTCGGACGGTTCGGTCACGCGCATGAGGGCGTTTCGGCTTCGGGCGCCGCCGACGCGCTCGCGCTGCGGGCGGCGAACCTCCTGGTCGGCAACGCGGAGAACGCGGCGGCGCTCGAGATGACGCTGGTGGGCGGCGCCTTCGCCTTCGATGCCGCCGCCGTAGTGGCGCTGACCGGGTCCGACTTCAACGCCGGGATGCCGCTCTGGCGCGCCGTGGAAGTGCAGGCCGGCGATGTGGTGCGCTGCGGCGCCTCGAACTCAGGCGCCCGATGCTATCTGGCGGTGCGAGGCGGCATCGACATGCCATTGGTTCTGGGCAGTCGGTCAGCGCATCTGCTGACTGGGTTGGGACCGAAGGCGCTCGAAGCCGGCGATGTGCTGCCGATCGGGGATGCCGCCGTCCGTCGTGCACGGCGAGAGGCGGCGCGGCCCCCGGAGTTTTCGCGCGGGCCGTTACGGGTCACGGCGGGACCGCAGGCCGATTGGTTCTCCGATGAGCTGTATCGGGCGCCGTACCAAGTCACCGAAGAATCCAACCGCATGGGCCTGCGGCTGCGCGGCCCCGCCATCCCGGGCCCCGCCGGTCACATGCTCACCGAAGGCGTGTCGCTCGGAGCGGTGCAGATTCCGCCGGGCGGGCAGCCGATCATCTTGTTTGTCGAACACCAGACCACCGGCGGCTACCCCAAGCCGGCGAACGTGATCTCCGCCGACCTCTCGCGGATCGGGCAGCTCCGCCCGCGTGATGAGGTGCGATTCGAGCGCGTCACCGTCGACGACGCGCTCACTCTATTGCGCGCGCAGGAGGAGTGGCTGTATAGGTTGATATAGCGAAACACCATTAAATCCTTTCTTATCAATGCCCATTTGGAAGCAAATGGAGAATTCACGCGCTCTCCTTTACCGGCATGGTGACAACTTTACCGGTCAACCCCCCTGCTACGCTTCTGCAATCGTCCGTCTTAAAAGTGATAGTTATGGTGTTGTCGTGATTGAACGGGCCAACCCGTTTCCGGTTCTTTGACCATGACGTTTTCGTATTCGATGACTCTATGGAGTTAGCACCCAAGAAAAATAGCTCTATAGCAGAATTCGTGGGTAGGCCCCAAGCATGAGCAGTGGCTCGGCGCGATAAGGAAGAACGGCATTTCTGAATTACTTGGTGGGCTCAGGTAGAAGGCGAGGAGGACCCGCAGTTATAAAGCGGCATTGTTGATTTTCTTGGCCGAACGACGCAGCGGCTAGAGAGAAAACACCGGCCTCAACTGGCATATTGAGCGAGACAAGGGTATCAATTTTGGAGAGCGCTGGTGACGAAGACGACTGCGTCCGGAACAAAATGCAGGAACCACGGTAGCAGGATACTTCGTGTTTCCACCATGGCAAGACCGAAGACCCAGCCGGCGATGAACGTCAGCCCCATGCCCGGAAATCCCGACGGCGTTCCGTGATAATGCGGGATTCCGAAAAGCATGGCAGTCATCGATATCGCCTGATTTGCTGTTACCTGCCTCAACAGCGGTCCGAGGAGCACTCCGCGATACAGCATCTCCTCGGCGAAGCTGTTCATCGCGGCCAGCACCAGCGCCAAGGGAGATAGCCTACCGCTCCGCCCTCCACCTGAGAGCGAAAGCCGAATTAGGTCGACGAGAGGGATTTTTCCCACCGGCCCGAGTCACTGTGCCTTCTCAGATGCCTGCTGGATGCCCACTCCGAGATGCGAGACCTAACACTTTTGCGGTTTTGCGCCGGGGGATGGGGCCGCCTAAGCGGGGCGGCCCCTGGGCCGCCAAGAGGTCCCGCTTTTAGCGGCGGCCACGCGCCAGGCTGAACCCGACAGCCTGCTTCGCTAATAAACACGGTAAGACCAAAGTAGTTTCGCTCTTGGCTCAACACGGTTTCTACGGTTTCTAAAGAAGGCAAAAATCGATTCATCCTTCAGAGCAGAAAAACGGGTTTCCGTCAGAAACTCGTTTCCCGCTGGGCTCGATAGGGCGAGAGATGGAAAGTGTGCCGGGAATTCCCTGAGCCAGGCTGGGCAAAGCAGAAAACCGGTGAAATGCCGCTGACCGGTTTTCTCCTCGGCGTCACTCTTCCGAAAAAGCGTCGTGTCGGCCGAACGCTTTAAAGTAATTTGGCCGGACGATTGCTTGAGGGAGAGTATTTGTTCACCGCTGGGGGCCGAGCTGCCAGAATTTGGATGACCGCTATAGTAGTAAGGCGCGGAGGGTCTTCAAAAGTAACAGGAACTCTAAGGATGAAGAGAGTGCTTTATTGCTTTGTTGTCGTCACTACGCTTGTGGGAATTTCGCCGGCGCAGAGTGGCCCCGCACGGTACAACCTCGATTTCGGACCTACTGGAGTGTTTCCCTTGAGCGGCTTCCGAACCTTCGGTGATTCGGCGGGGCCTGGCTGGCGAGGTGGTTCTGAACTCCTTCTTATCAAGCATCTGGGCGCGGAAGCTGGGTTCACAGAGGGATGGCCGGTTGGCACCGATACCTGCGACAGGTTCGGGTGCACGTATTCCCGGCACAGTTTAAAATTGCTGGATTACGGCATTCGCGGAGTGGCTCCGGTCGCGGGCGGCCGCCTTGAACTCTCGGTTGGCTTGGGAGGCGGCTCCATCTGGCATTCGTCTATAGATTTTCCGGACCGTCCAAACCAGGCGCTCTTCCAGTACTCAGGCAAGATAGCGTTCGCACCCGTCTGGGACGCACCCGCTTCACTTTGGCGGTCCGCACAAGGCGCGACCTCGGCCGTCAAACAGAGCGTGGCTTTCGACAACTGCGGGTATCAGCTAAGGCTTCGGCCAAGTGCAATAGGCGGGCGAAGAATTTTCCGCGAGGTCGCCGCACGATGAGGCGATGCGGTGGGTCAAGAGTCACGAACCGTCGAAGCTAGAGTAGGTCTTGCTCAGATGGCAAAGCGCAGTGGGTTTCCTGCTGTCCCGAATAAGCTTGATCGAAATTATGACGAACCAAGCAAAAACGATAGCGTCCACAACTCGTTGAACCAAGCCGTCTGGCAGACCGCCGCGACCAAGGGACCCGATAATTGCGAGCAGAACAGCAGCGATGTTGATCAAATACCAGCGACCCCATTCTGCATTGCGTCTCATCGGAGCGATGAGAAAAAGGACGCCGACCAGCCAAGCAAATCCGCTGATGAGGCTGATGATCAAATGCATTCTGGTGTGCCACGACGTAATCACGGGAACACCGTTTGCCATCAGGGCTGGGAATAGTCCTTGGCCAGCGACTCCGAGGCCAAATAGAGGGAGCAGCCAAGCCGCAACCCGTCCTGATCGTCCTGGCTTTCTGTCGGTTGTGTCGGCAATGGCTCTGCCCACGACAGCTAAGCAGAGCCCAGGGACGATGAATCCCACAACGTTCCACAAAGCTGCATTCGGCGTTCCAATCGCACCCAATTCGCTAATGTCATTAGTGGCTTGAGAATACGACTCCCGCACCGAACCAACAATGAGCAATTCCAACCCAGAAGATGACGCAGCCAACTATTCCGAGGATTCCAGCAATGCGACTGTTTGTAATCCACCTCTCTAAAGACGGCGGCCGCTGACTTTGGGCTTGCCAGGTTAAGACGACTTTACCGCATAATCTGCTAACCGGCAATTCCCCCAAATCGGTTTAGGCACCCGTTACTGGAGAGGATCCGCTTAGCGTATATGACGGCGCGGTAGTTGCGAGGATGATTTGCCCTAAGTGCCGTTTTCCTACGGAGTTCTATCGATGGCATGCTTCGTAATCAGACCCTCAGCCAAAATCTTGCCAAAGGCCCGAACCAGCTAACAAACACACGACTGCGAATGACTGCTTAAGGCGTGTTTCGACATTGGTTTTTGTCTCCTGTAGAACTACTTCAGCGCAAACCACACACGAGACGGTGACCATTTCTGGCAAGATACGACGCTCCAACTCGCCTCCCGGCGGCGATCATCTGATCGCGAATACTCCGCCCTGTCTGTAGAGACGGCGTACCACCGTCCCAGGGAAGGCAGTCAGTACCGTAAACGTAGGGGCGGGACTGAAGCTCGCTTAGGTAATGCTGAAGGCTCTGCGGTGACCCCTGCAGGCACAGCTGGTATTAACGCGCGTTGTTTGACTGCCAGATGGTCAAGTGGAAGTCTTTTGGGGACAGCGCCATTAGCACGGCGTCGTACTGCCACGACCATACAACGAAAACGAGGCTCAGGATCAGGAGGATTCCGCCCCACCACGCGGGCTTTCGCGCCCAGCCTCGCTTTCGGGCGCGGAAGAGAAGTAGTAACGAACGCAGCAGCAGGATCACGCCCAACACGCATAAGGCGGGCCTCAAAATAGAATGGAATATTTCGAGAATAAAGGACAAGATCAGGGTGGGCCCGCTGGTCGCGCTAACCAAGTAGACGGTTCCCGTCTCTTCGTCTAGGGCCATGGTGCGGGCTCCGGCTTCGGTGCGTACGTTTTGCGCGACCGTGAATTTATCCGGGGAGTCTTCATGCACCACCGTTAGGGTGCCGTCACCGCCATTGGAGCTGAATGCCATACCCAGTCTCGGGCTGAATGTGCTGGCATCCGGCCCGTCGCCGATTGGAACCGTGGTAACGAGCTTGCCTGAGTCGGCGTCGATGATTGCCATCACTTTGTTTCCGCACACGGAGAAAATCCGCCGGTGCTGGCGATCCATGGAGAGGCCGCTGGGCCCGTCGCAGCCCGGCATGTTCCAATTCGCCTTGACCGAAAGTGATCGCGAGTCGATCGCAGTCAGGGAGTTTTTGCTTTCAATGTTCACAAACACCGTACCCTGGCCGTCCGCAACGGCGAACTCAGGGCGCCCGGCGAGCGGAATTGTTCCCGCCGGCTGACCGCTTTCGGCATCGACAGCCGTAGCGTTATCGCTGCCGCCGTTAAAAGTGAAAACTCGCTTGGAAGCCGGATCATAGATGATCGCATCCGGGTTACTGCCTGATTTCGCTTGGCCAATAGGCCGCAGCGTCTTCAAATCGAAGATGGTTACGTTATTGATTCGCCCATTGCTGGTGAACCCTTTCCCTAGCTCAGGAGCCAACGCGATGCCGTGGACGCCCAACGTGCCGGGAATGTCGCCCAGCGTGGCTCCCGATTCTCCATTCAGCACCATCACATGAGTTGCACGCGACACAAAGACCCGACGGCCGGCTGGGTCGTAGATTAGATAGTCCCATGCTCCCGTGGCGCCGACATCCACCCTTTTCTGCAGATGGTAATCCGTGGGAATGGCGCACAGCCTTGCGCCCAGGGAACCAATCGCCAGCAATAGGAAAAACGATCTGTGTCTCATGACCATTTCCGTCGATTTTCCATGAATCACTAACCTCCACCTGTACTTGCCCGTGCTGGCGTCCAACTTTAGTGACCGACCGCGAGCACTCCCGACTGCGGCCCCGCTATCCTAAGAGGCTGAGATCGCGAACGTTCTTACTAAAATTCTGGTCATCCATGGGAGTGAAGATTACCTCAAACGTCATCAGCGCCGCTAGAGGATACTGGCGCCATTCAGCCAAGATTTCCATTTTTGGTTCTTGAGGGAACGATTGTACATCTGAATGCCTCCGTTGCAGCGGGTTTTTCCCGGATCTTTTCAAAGCGCCTGGTACTAGTACATCCGCAGCCCTTGTCACCTTTGTTTATCGCCAATGGGAATCAGCATGACAACTGGGCAACAGACAGAGTGTCGCCTTAATCAGCCTAGGCGGTCGTTGCCTGAAGCGTCGGTCCAGTTCCCGCTGTTGTCCAGAACTTCCCGAATGAAATCAAGCTTTCGAGGTCGTGTATGCCTCCCGATCATCCCGGCAGATGCTCGCAAGGTCTCGTTTCAGGTCTGCATATTTTTTCCGCGTCGCGGGCTTTGCCGCAATGGATCACGGAAGTGAAGGTATTCTCGCCATTGTCTGCTGCCGTGTGCCACAACGCAGATGGACCGTTCGGATAAGTAGGTGCCCCCCCCGCATCGCCCTGATCACCCCGATCAAAATAACCGATACACGTCAGCCGCCTGACGATTTCAGGCGTTGAGTCGATCGTTGCCAGCGCCGCTGCGATTTCGAGGATTGGCTTCGGCGGCAACTCCGGCACAGCAGTGCTTCCCACGTGCTGCACGTCTACAAGAAGTTCGCCGCAAGCATTCCGTACAACTCGACAGTACTCGAGTGCAAGCATGGCCCAGTCTGGGTCGTAGTCCACAACCTTAACAGTGTTTCGCTTTAACCCGATCATCGCGCCTGGCCACCTCTCGTTTTGTCTGGTGGATTGATGCCATTCAGCCCCCAGCAAACAAAGATAGTTTGGGATAGTTTCGCCTCTGGCACACCATCTACATGTTTTCCAAGGTAAAAAAAAAAAACAGATTTCCTTTGCGCGGTAAGGTAGAAGTGAAGATATGCCAGGAGGACGGAAGCCGGGAAGCTTTCGCCACTTATGTTGTTGGTTAACCACAACTCACTGACTTGTGGTGTCTTGCATCAGTGTTATTGGAAGCGAAGAGCATTGAACCAGTCATTGAATCTTCATGATGCCAGTCATTGAGCAGGGTTCGTTCCTCACCCTTCACAAATTACAGTTCCAAGTCACCCTTGTCAGGCCACCATCCAATATGCAGAAAAACCCGAAAATGGCATACTCGGCAGGCGGCTCCAAGCATCTCTTGGTCTGACGCTGGCAAATTGGTTGTACCAGCGTGACAGTCGCAGAAGTCTTTCTGACGGGGACCTCCCAGGCGGGCGCTCCAGGACCTTCAAAGTATCTTTGGCGGCTGCGTCGCTCTGGGAGCTTCACAACGGTAACAAATTCCTCAGCATTCATCCGGTGATTTTCACGCCCTGAACCCGCACGCCTTGGTCGTTCTTGCTGATATCCCCCATCCACAGCTTGCCGCCCAGCGCCTTCCATTTTTGAGCGGATAGCCGGCTTGCCATCTAGCACCATGAGACAAAGCTCGGCGCCGTCGAAGTACGGATGGCCTCGACGTCCCGGAATGGTTGGGGCGTTGCACTCGTCTCGTGTGACTTTCAAATCTGTGTTGTTCTGCAAACGTCTCGATTTTTGTCCTAGGTTTTTTCGTCTCGAATGGACAACAAATGGACAATTGGCGCTTCGCAAGCACCAAATGGCACTCGTAAGCACCGCAGGTTCAACGAGAAATTAACGAGCTGCGGCGGTACGATATACACGTTGATATGACGGTGGATCTCAACTGCGACATGGGCGAGTTAGAAGACGCCGCGCACGAGGCGGCGCTGATGGCGTACGTTACTTCGGCCAACATTGCGTGCGGCGGCCATGCCGGCGATGAAGCCACCATGGAGCGCACGGCGCGCCTGGCGCAGATGCGCGGTGTGCGGATCGGCGCCCATCCCAGCTACCCCGACCGGGCGAACTTCGGACGCCTGGAAATGACTCTGACCACAGCCGAAATTGAGATGACCGTCCAGCAACAGATTGCGCGCCTGGAGGCGGTCGTCGCTAGGTTAGGCGCGCGCATCACCCATGTGAAGCCGCACGGCGCCCTTTATAACGTAGCCGCTCGCGACGAAAGGATCGCTCGGGCGATCGGCCGGGCGGTGGCGGCGTGGAACCCCGCGGTGACCTTGTTCGGCCTACTTGGTTCGATCGCGCTTGAGGTGTGGCGCGGGATGAGATTGAACGTGGCGGCCGAAGCGTTCGCCGACCGGCGCTACGAACTCGACGGCTCGTTGCGGTCGCGCCAATTCGCCGACGCTCTGATCACCGATCCCGAGGAAGCCGCCGCCCAAGCGGGGCGTTTCGCGCGCGAAGCGAAAGCGCAAACGATCTGCGTTCATGGTGACACGCCCGGCGCGGTGGAGATCGCCAAAGCCTGTTACCAGGCGCTTCACCCGAGTCCTAGAGCGACTTGAGAAACCTAATCAGCTGCTGCTGTTGAACCGAGGGCAATGCCCGGAAATCGTGTGCGACGCGACGCGCCTCCCCCCTGTGCCGGTAAATCGCGCCTTCGAGCGTCAGCGACGCCAGGTCGTGCATGAATCGGGATTTCGTGCGCAGCCCCCATAGCGGCGCCGTGCGCAGCTTGGCGGCGGTATCCTCGGGACCGACTTGCACAATCCCGTCGCCAGTGCCGATCTGGTGCAGCAAGAAATCACCGAAGGGATGGATGATCTTGTTGCCCAGGGCTTCTGGCACCAAAAACATTCCGCCATTGACGGGCGTTCGTTGAGGGGCCGTCGTCATCGATTCCACGTGGCAAATGTTGCAGCCGATGGATTCAAAGACCTTTTGCCCCGCCATCGCATCCGGCGTAGTCGCCAGAAGCGTGTCGCGGGGAGGCACCTTGGTGCCGCGGACGAACTGCGCGAAGTGGTCGATATCGGCCAATCCCAGTGCATCCGGGCGATCTTCGGGATCGGAGGTGACCTTGCAAACGGAAGTGGGGTCCACCATCCGCAACCGGCTCGTCACACCCATCTCATTCACGTAGGCATCCGCGGCAAAGGAAAGCAGGCTCCCGTGCTGGTCCTTCCAGCCGAACCGGCCCACGCGAGTTTGGCCCGGAGCCTCCAATATCGGCACCTGGATGGCCTCGCCACGAATCAAGCCATGGCTCTGGTCGGGCTGGCTGTCCGCAATCGCGAGCAGTGTGGAGTCATCGACCGCCTCCACAAAACCATCGCCCAGCGTGTTCAACACGGCTCGCAAGCTTCGGACATTCTCTGATTCCGGCAGGTGTTCCTGGCTTGAGGGCAGATCACGTTCGCCCCGTCGTTGATGGAAACACTCGGATTGACAAAGTTTCCATTCTCATCCCGGTGCCCGGCACGGATCTCGGTAATCTGGCTGGGACCGCCCGTCACCGGATTCTGATGGCATCCCGAACAGGAGGTGGCGTTATAGACCGGCCCCAGACCGGTCGTGGCGTCATGCGGTGTCTCGAAGGCCTGTTGATCCTGCGCAAACGAGTCGCCCGGAGGCTCTGCGATTCCGTTGCTGGAGCTCTCAGAACCCGGCCGCGCCGCGAGCGTGGGCGTATCGAATCCGGCAGGAGCTTCGGTTAGGGACTCGTCGGCCCCGATCGCCAGCGCGAGGAGCAGGCCAGAACCGAGAATGAGGTGAACGAAGTGTGTACGCACGAGTGGATCGCCTTTCGACGCTCCAGACCAAACGGAGAGTCCCCTATTCCGGTTACGCCTGTAACTAAATCACAGCGTTGTGAGTTAGCGGACAGTTTGGGCTTGGGCTGCGACATTCTCAGAGGCTGTCCGGACGCCGACTGCGACGCGGCGTGACGAAACTTCGGTTGCGGTCGTCGCGTCGTCTGGAATCCACGTCTAGCGAAGCGGGCAATCCGGCGTCCGCCACTAGTCGTTTAGGCCCACTCCTTCACCACGACGTGGTCAGCGCCCGTGTCGGTCTTGAGAGGGGTTCACGCGCATTTCTCCAAAACCCAACGGTTATGAACGAGAAAATCGAGCGTCCTGTGGATCGCCTCGCGAATCGTGAGTGCCGGCTTCCAGCCCAAGGCGCGCATGCGGCGGCAATCAAGAAAGATGAAGGGGCTGTCGCCCACCCAACCGCGGCGGCCACCCGCATAGCCAACGGCCGGCGAGACGCCCAGCCGCTCTGTGATCCAGCGGATGGAATCGTTGACTTCGCAGAATTCATCGGTCCCCAAGTTCAGAATATTGACGGGTTCGACGGCCCTTTCGATAGCCAGCAGCATCGCGTTAATACAATCTTGAACGTACAAGTACGATTTCCGCTGGTGACCGTCGCCGCACACCTCCAGCCGATCCGGATGGGCCAGCAGCTGCCGATAGAAATCAACGACGTGCCCGTGGGTGTATCTTTCGCCAAGAATTGAGACGAAGCGGAAAATCCATGCCTGGAACCCGAAGGCCGCCGAGTAGGCCGAAATCAAACCCTCGGCAGCCACCTTCGAAGCGCCATAAAAGGAGGTCTGCACCGGAAATGGCGCCGTCTCCGGCGTGGGAAAGGCTTCCGGCTCGCCGTAGATCGAGCCAGTGGAGGCAAATACAATTCTCGACACGCCTTGAGCGCGCATCGCCTCGAGCACATGGGAGCTGGCAACGGCGTTCTGCTCGAGGTCCTTGCGAGGATGATCGGGGCCATAACGCACGTCAGCGTTGGCTGCGAGGTGGAAGACCAGCTCCGCCCCCGCCATGGCGCGCGCCAGCGCGTCGAACTCGAGTAGATCGCCTTCAACGAGGCGGAAGCGCGGACACCGATGCGCCACCTCCAGGAATGGCACGCGTCCGGTCGAGAGGTTGTCGAAGCCGATCAC
>JAGWQP010000564.1 GCA_028876805.1 Acidobacteriota bacterium
CCGCTATTAGCTAGCGTAATCCGATCTGGCTCGCCGTAGGCGGCGATTAAGAACGGCTTCAGGTTGCTCAGGTTGGGGAGCGGGGGGTGGGGCGCGCCATCCCGCGGCTCGAGCGCGCCAAGCAGGCCGGCCAGCGGAGCCAGAGTGGTCCCGAGGTTCTGGTACACCACAGCCGAGAAGTTCGCGTAGTGATCGCGCGGGAGGAGCGCCGTGAAGGCCGGGGCGCGCGCAATGCCGCCACCGCTGGTCTTGGCTTCGAGCGCGTGCAAGACCAGGGCGCGCGTCGGAGCGGCGATCAGGTAGCCGCTGACAAACGTGTAGTGGGCTTCGGTGAGCGGGTTGGGGTCGCTTGCGGCGAGCAGATAATAGGTGCGGCCGTCAGCAGTCTCCTGGCCGGTGCGCAGCGGCTTGCCGCCGTGCGAGGGTGCCTCGAGGTTGTATTGTGCAACGCCTTGTTCGAGCGCGGCCTGGAAGCGCAGCGGATCGTACACTTCGGCCACCAGTCGCCAGGAAGGCACCGGGAACGCCGGGCCATCGAGCGCTACCGCCACCTCACCGCCCAGGCTCGCGGCCAGACCGCTGTGGGCATCGATCTGGGGGAGATGGAACGTCGCCGACGCCTCCTCGAGGACCGCGCGCGGTTGCTTGAAGGCGAAAGCCGCGACGAACGTGGCGTCGGAGGAAATGTAATCGAGAGCGCCCATGGGCGAGGGTGACGCCAGCCACGATGCCATGCCGTTGCGCGGGCCGTCGAAGGCAAGTGTGACGCGTGTTTCCATCTGCCGACCGGCTTGCTTCTGCTCCGCGATCAAATAACGGGCACCGGTCGCGACCGGATGCGGTGGAAGGTGGGCCAGATCTGTGCACACCAGTAACCCAGCACCGCGGCTGTAGGCGTCGACGATCCGCTTATAGAATGCGGTCTGTTGGAAACCGGAATCGAGAGTCGTGCGGAGAGCTTCACGCGACGGGCTGAAAACGACTAAGCCCGGTCGGGTCGCATAGGCCAGCGGCAAGCCTTGCTTGTTTAAAAATTGGGGGAATCCGTCGCGCTTGACTTCTGCCAGGAATACGGGTGCGCGGGTTTGCGGCGTTCCAAAAATGACAATCTCGTCGCCCAAGAACTCGTTGGCGGCACGGAGTTTCTCAAGGACCGGCTCCACCGCAGCGCCCGGCCCGGAAAGCCAGCTGCGGAGCTCGGGGCTGTCGGCGGCCTGCCGGCGAAACACCGCTTGGGCCTCGCCTAGATACTGCGCCAGGTTCGGAATGCTGGCGAAGAAAACAGTGGACGCAGGCAGTAGCTCGAGCAGCCGGCTGGAATAGCGCAGCCGCGGCAAGTGGATGCGCGCCAGGTCGTGCTGCAACACGGCGAGTTGCCGAATCAAGGCCGGGTTGCGGCTCCAGCTAAAGTCGTCCTTTACCGACACCGGGGCGAGCGTATCGCCGGTGGAAGTTTGACCGCCCTGATCGAGTACCTCTTCCTGGTGATCGTGGCTGACCCGCACTTGCCCTTCCAGAACCGAGACGCGCGAACCTTTGACCCCGGCGCTCACGCTGAAAACGGTTCCGGTGACGGAGACGCGGCAATCGGCCGTAGCTACGTAGAAGTGGCCGGAGCGGCGCTTGGCCGCTTCCACAATGATGCTGCCGCGATCCAGGTGGACCGTGATCTCGCTCGCCGCTTGCGAGGTGGAGAATCCCGAGCGTTCGCGCATCTCGACGCGCGAACCGTCGCCGAGCACGAGGGTCGCGTCCGAGTCGCGTGCGGTGCGAATCTCCAGGCCATCGGCAAGGTCTGCTCCGACGTTTAGGACACGCAAGCCAGCGGGCGAGACCGCGTACAGCGTCCCATTCACCGCTTCGACCCTGGCCCGGCCGGCGTGTGGCCCGAACTGCACGATGGAATACCAAACCACCAGACCGCCGGTCACGATCACGCCCGCAGCTACTGCCCAGCGTGCGGTTGGACTGCCCAATCGCTTCGGGTGCGGTGCAGGCGAAGGCATCGAAACGACCTTCCCCTCGTAAAGGCGGCGGCAGGCTACACATTCGTGCAGGTGATCCTGGAGCAACAGGGCGCGCGCCTCGGGTAGGCGGCCGGCGCGGAAATCGGGAATCAAAGACTGAAAATCCGCGCAGCTGCGGATGTGTTCGGCAGCATGCCCGGAAGACGATCGAGCCGAACCGGCCAGGCGCGCCCAGACGCGAGCCGCGGCCGTGTCGATCACCTCATCGGGAATCACTTCATCGCGGATCTCGGAAACCGCCCGTTCCAGAGCGGGGTCCATCGGGTTTTCCTTGGGGGTCATGCAACACCTCCCAGATACGATCGAAATTCTCTTTCCAGCCGATCCCGCGTCCGCGACAGCGTTACCGCCACAGTCCCCGGCGTGGTGTTCAACAGACGCGCGATCTCCGGGTTTTCTTTGCCTTCGAAGAAGCGAAGGACGAACATCTGTGCAATCCGCGGACTCAATCGCGCCAAGGCGCCCCGCAGCCACTCACGAATCTCGCTGGCTGCTTGCAGGCGATCGGGGCGATGCTGGGCGGCTTCGGCCAGCACCGGCTTCAGGTCGTCCAGCGGGACGTTGCGGTTCGTCTGGCGCGCGCGGACTAGGTCCAGCGCTGCATTGACCGCCGACCGGTGCAGAAAGCTCGCCATGTTATCCACCGGGTCCGCCGCCGGACCGCGTTTCAGCATGCGGAGGAAAACCGTCTGCAGCGCATCTTCGGCGTCGGTCGAGTTCCCGGTGATCCGGTAGGCGGCGCGAAACACCGCGGCGTAATGGTCACGGAAGACGCGCTCCAGTTCAGTCGCGGGTAAGGTGCCTGGTTCCAAGGCCATAGCGGCTTGCGCTTTCATGCTAGCAGGCCCATTCATGGAAAAGACGAGGAGAAACACGCGGAATTAGCGCCAGTCCGGTCGGGTGCGGGCAAACGCGGCAAAAAAGCCCCGTACCCGGAAGGCGCGGGGCTGAAGTCTACTGCATCTGTCTCGGAGGATGACAGACCGTCGATGATCGTATCACCAGCCTGCGGATGAATCAACAAAACCGGCGTCGTTGGGAAAGAATTTTTCCGCGGCGCTCCGACTACTATGCAATTCGGTCTAGCGACGTTCCAGGCCGGGGCGTTGCCGGGGGAGGCGAAGTTCGCGGAGGGAGATAAGAGCCCGCCATGCATCTGCTCCGCCTTGAAGCGGGCGCACGCGGGTGATGCCCTGCTTTTTCAGCAGCAGCGCCGCACGGGCGCTGGACGCCTCGTTGGGTCAACTGCAAAAGAGAATGATTTCGCGGTCGCGCGGCACGTCGCGGAGGCTAGCCTCCAGATCGTCGATCGAGGCGGCGACGGCCCCGATCATCGGATCCCGTTCCTTTTCCGGGTTGCTGCGCAGATCGACGATCAGCACCTCTTCGCCGGATTCGAGCAGGTCCCGCAGTTCCCCGGCGGTAATTCGTGCCACCGCCAGCTTGCGCAGGAAGCGGCGCCGCTGCAGGAACTTCCAAACCAGCCAAGCACCCAACAACCCAACTAGCAGCAGTCCGAGGCTGGAACCCATCCGCAAGCCGTAAGAGGCGACGGTCTCGAGTTGCTCGCTGAAGACATAGCCCAGGCCACCGTAGAATCCGATCCAGAGCACGGCTCCTAAGGTATCCCACATCAGGAATCGGCCGAGACTGGAGCCGGTGGTGCCCGCCAGAGGCGCGGCGACTGCATTCAGCCCGGGGATGAACTTGGCGGCCAGCATCGCCCGGTTTCCGTAGCGGATGTAGGCATTCTCGGCCTGTCGGACGCACGAGTCCGGCTGCAACGCAATGCGGCACAACTGGCGCAGGATTCGGGCGCCGCGCCGCCTCCCGAGCTGAAACCAGATGCTGTCAGCGAGCAGACAGGCCGAGAGTCCCCAGAACAAGATGAACCAAGGGTTCAGTCTGCCGCTTCGGGCCAGCGCTCCCGAAGCCAGCACCAGCGGAATCGACGGCAGCGGCAAAGCCCCCTGTTCGGCCAAAATCCAGAAGAACAGCAGTGCGTAACCGTGGCGCAGCAGAAACTCAACCGTGTGGGTCACTTTAAGCTCAGTCTACCGGAAACGGTTCCGTGGGCGCGGCTATCGAATTTCCCAATTGCAGGGTCTGGGATCTGGCCCAGTTTGAGCGAGTCATACCGATTGCGGCCGGCGTGGCGTTGAGGAATGTGGGCCTTCGCCCGATGACACAGGTCCTGGAGCGGAATGAGTACGTTGCGCCCATCTCGGTCAAGGGGTACTCCACCTGGGGCGGCGCGACCGGGCGGAGATTTCGTTCGATCAGACCTTCGCGCTCGATCCCGTGCAGAGTCTCGGTCAAAGACCTTAGCAGAAACCTCCTCCACTGCCGATTGCAGTTCACTCGTCCGCAAAGATCCGTCTCGGAGGAGATGAACACGGGTGCTCCGCCATTTCGAGGCCTAGAGCTCGACGACATCCTGCGACTCCAAGACGCGACTTCTCCGGTCCCCCTTCCGACGCATTTCTTTTGTGCGTATTGTGCACGTTCACAGGTCGCACGAAGCCGAAAGGCTTACGGCTTACTGCGATCTGGTCTTAAGAGCCCCGGGGCGAATAAGCCCGGAATCGGAAGCGGTGGAGACTAACCTGGCCGGCTTAGTAGTTTACGAATCGACTCCAGGCTGGCAATCTGATGTTTCGACCGATTGGAGGCA
>JAGWQP010000565.1 GCA_028876805.1 Acidobacteriota bacterium
CCGAAGGCTGCGATCTCGTGTTCCACTGGAACGGTAAGCCGCTCGGTTCGCACCTGAAGGGTTGGGACCGCGCGTGTACAGCTGTGGGGCTCCCTGATCTGCACTTTCACGACCTGCGCCGGAGTGCTGTGCGCAACATGGAGCGAGCCGGAATCTCGCGGCATATCGCCATGCAGATCAGCGGACATCGGACGGAGAGCGTGTACCGGCGCTACGACATTGTGGTGGAAGCGGACTTGAAGGCGGCGGGCGAGAAACTGGCAGCATATCACGCCCAGCAGGCACCGAAGCTGCGGAGGGTCAAATGAAAACCACTACAGTAACCACTACAGTGTCTGATGGGGGGGAACTCGGAAGTCTTTTGTTTTTAGTGGGGTGGGTGGAGGGATTCGAACCCTCGGCCACTGGAACCACAATCCAGCGCTCTACCAGCTGAGCTACACCCACCGTATGAAGGGATCCCCCTCAGTCTAGCAACGCCGCGTCGCGTGAGGCAAACACCCGGACATTCTCCGCTCTACAGCCCGGCTTTCTGCCACAGTTCGTCCACGCGCCGCTTCACGTCGGCCGACATCTCAATGACGCCTGGCCAAGGGCGGGTAAAACCTTCGCTGGCCCACTTTTTGGTGGCATCGACTCCCATCTTCGAGCCGTAGTTCGGAAAGCGGCTCGAATGGTCGAGCGAATCGATCGGGCCCATCACGAACTGAATGTCCCGCTCCGGGTCGATGTGGTTCAGCGCCTTCCATGCGACTTCGCGGACATTTTGCACGTCCACGTCCTCGTCCACCACCACGATACATTTTGAAAACATCGCCTGGCCAGTGCCCCAGATGGAGTGCATCACCTTGCGAGCGTGTCCGGGGTACGATTTGCGGATTGACACCAGAATCAGGTTGTGGAAGATGCCTTCGGCCGGCATGGCGATGTCTCGGACTTCGGGCAGTTGCAAGCGGATCAGCGGCAGAAAAATGCGCTCGATGGCTTTGCCCATGTAGTAGTCCTCCATCGGCGGCGGGCCGACGATGGTGGTCGCGTAGATCGGGTCTTTGCGCTGCGTGATCGAGGTGAGGTGGAAGACCGGGTATTCGTCGGCCAGCGAATAGAAGCCGGTATGATCGCCGAATGGGCCTTCGGTGCGCAATTCGCCGCGCTCCACGTAGCCTTCGAGCACGATCTCGGCGTTGGCCGGCACCTCCAGATCGCACGTCCGACACTTGACCATCTCCACGGGGCTGCCCCGCAGAAACCCGGCGATCATCATTTCATCCAAGTCGGGCGGCAGCGGCAGGACAGCGGAGTACATGGTGGCTGGGTCGGCGCCGATTGCGACCGCCACGTCCATGCGGGTTTGTCCATGCGGCTCAATGCGGCGATAGTGTTCGGCGCCTTGCTTGTGGGTCTGCCAGTGCATGCCCGCGGTGCGCTCATCGTAAATCTGCATGCGGTACATGCCGCAGTTGCGTTTGCCATTATCCGGGTTGCGGGAAAACACGAGGGGCAGCGTCACAAATCGGCCGCCATCTTCGGGCCAGCATTTCAGCACGGGGTAATCGAGAAGCGAAAAACCCTCGGTGCGCACCACCTCCTGGCACACGCCCTTGGAGACAACCTTCGGAAAAAACGCACCGACTTCGGCGAGCTTCGGCAGCATTTTCAATTTGCCGATGAGGCCTTCCGGCATGCGCATCTCGATCAGCTCCGAGATGCGCACAGCGATCTGTTCGACCGATGCCACTTCGAGCGCGATCTCCATTTTGCGCATCGAGGCAAACGAATTGATCAGCACTGGGATGTCGTACCCCTTGGGCCTCTCGAAAAGCAACGCGGGTCCTCCGCGCTTAACGGCCCGGTCGGCGAATTCGGTGATTTCCAGAATCGGGTCGACTTCAAAGGGAATGCGCTTCAGCTCCTGCTGCTTTTCGAGCGCAGCCAGAAATTCGCGCAGATCTCGATAGGCCATAGTGGGAAATTTCAGTGTAAGCCTAGCCGCTCCCGAGCGTGCGCGTAGAATGTTCCGGTTTAAGCGCCGGTATTCACGCGCAGGCAGGGGACTCCGGTGCTACCCCGTGGACCATTGGAATCAGACCAAGACATGGGATAACTTCACACCAAGAAATTGTGTCTGTCTGACCTGCAAAAACAAGGGATGGGTGGCCCGATGGCTCTCCGCCAAATCGGAACCTGCGAACCATCCTAGGGCAGTTGTCAACATGCTACGAGTGCCCGGCCTCGGTACCGGAGGCGCCGGCCGCGCGTTCAGGACTCCAGAAAGAACAGACGCTTGTACACGCCGGCGGCGCGGGCGCCGCGCAAGCCGCCCCTAAAGAGAGTGACCGTTTTTCGAGTTCTTGGGCCATCCAGCCGGGTCAGCTCCGAGCCGGCTCGCACAGCAACTGAAAATGGTCGGACTACTGGTAAGGGATGCGGGCACTCAAGCCCCAGGCACGAACAGGTGCACCACCAGGAACGTCAGCCAGGCAATCACGGCGGCCGCCGGAATCGTCAGAATCCAGGCCCAGATGATATTGGCGGCGATCCCCCAGCGCACCGCCTTCAGCCGGTAAATGCTGCCGACACCTGCAATGGCACCAGCGATGGCGTGAGTAGTCGAGACCGGCAGCCCCAGATGGGTTGCAAACAGGACGGCTCCGGCGGCGCCGGTCTCGGCGCAAAAACCGCTCCTCGGCTTTAGCCGTGTCAACCGGCCTCCCATGGTGTGCACAATGCGCCAGCCGCCACTCAACGTCCCCAACCCAATCGCCGCGTACGCCGCCAGGATCACCCAGATCTGCACTTGAAAGTCCTTCTGAAATCCGGATACTACCAGCAGGCTGGTGATGATTCCCATGGTCTTCTGCGCATCATTGGTTCCGTGGGAAAGACTGAAGGCGGCCGCCGAAACGAGCTGAAACCTGCGGAAGAAGAAATCCATACGGGACGGGCTCGATCTCCGAAACAGCCAGTGCACCACTACCATCAGCGTGTAGGCGACAACCAGCCCGATCAGCGGCGCCAGGAAGATAAAAGCCAGGGTCATCGACCAGCCTCCCGAAGTCAGCGCCTGGAAGCTGTGGCCGAGGCCGCGATTTAACCCGACTCGCGCCAGGGCCGCACCCGCATAACCGCCGATCAAGGCGTGGGAGGAACTGGTGGGCAGGGCCAGCCACCAGGTCAGCAAGTCCCAGATGATGGCGCCCATCACGCCGGCCAGAATCACGTAGGGAGTCACAAAGCTGAGGTCGACAAATCCCTGTCCGACCGTATTGGCTACCTTGGTCCCAAACGTGAAGGCCGCCACGAAATTGAAAAAGGCCGCCCAGACTACCGCCTGGAACGGCGTCAGGACGCGCGTGGCGACAATGGTGGCGACGGAATTGGCTGCATCATGAAAACCGTTGATGAAATCGAAAACCAGCGCGATCCCAATGATGAGAGCCGCAAGTTCAATTGGGGACATCGGCTAGCTGTTCTTGACCACGACGCCTTGCAGCACGTCCGCCACGTCTTCGCAGCTATCGATGGTGGCCTCGATGAAGTCGTAGATCTCCTTCAGCTTGATCAGCGTGATGGGGTCCTTCTCCTTGTCGAACAGCTCCACCACGGCGCTTCGTCCGATCAAGTCGCCTTCGTTTTCCAGCCGGTTGATCTCGATGCAGTGCTCCATCACCGAGCCGCCCCTTTCGAGCGCCTGGAAGGCCGCCTTCAGGGCTCTGGCGCACGACGCCACAATTTCCGAAAGCGCCACCAGGTTAGGAGGAATCGTCTTGATGTGATACGACACGAGCCGGTGGGCCGTGTCTTCCATGCCATCGAGCACATTGTCCAGGGCCGCGGAGATGTTGTGGATGTCTTCCGGGTCAATGGGGGTAATGAACGTCTGGTTGAGGCGGGTAAAGATCTCGTGAATCACCTCGTCCCCCTTGTTTTCCAGAACGTTGATTTCGGTGGCCACGCCGGCCATCCGCGCGTTGCCGGCGCGTACGCCATCCAACAACAGCCGGGCGGCTTCCGAGATGATCTCGACCTGTTTGAGGAACAGGCCGTAAAACTTCTCCTCACGGGGCAGCAGTCTCATAAATAAGGGGTCATTGGGGAATCCTCATCTTATGCGGATTGCGGGGGGCTGGTCAATGAATGATTACGGTTCCGTGACGATGGGGAAAACCGGGCTTGGCGGCTGGATTTCCGGATGGTAGAAGCGCGTGTCGAGCAGCCGGCGGGTATCCAGATTTCCCATCGCCGAGAGGATGTTTTCCTTCAAGTGCGGATACTCGCCTTCCAAATCTCGAAACAGGTCCCGCAGGGCCCGCCGGACAGTCCCCGTCTTTTGCGAGCAGCTGCACGGCACCAGGGGAATTTCGAGCGACTCGGCGTAAGCGCGCGTGATCTCTTCGGTGACGTAGACGAGCGGCCGGATCAAGCGGAACTCGCGGTCGCGGGAGGTCGTCACCGGCGGCAGGGCACTGAGCTTGCCGGTAAACAGTGTGTTGCGCAGCAGCGCTTCGCAAAAATCGTCCGCGGTGTGGCCAAAAGCGATGACGTTCGCCCCCAGATTGCGCGCGATCTCATAGACGGCGCGCCGCCGGTAGCGGCTGCACAAATCGCAGCCGTGATCCGGCTGCTCTTCCAACAACCGCACGGAAGGCGCATCGCGAAAGTACGTCCAGGCGACGCCGCGCTCCCGCAGATAATCGCCCAGCGGCTCAATCGAGCGCAGGAACTTGCCCTGTTCCACGGTGAAGGCGCATACGGAAAAGTCGATCGGCGCGCGCCTGGCGAGCAGCTGCAAGGCTTCGAGCAGGGTGGCTGAGTCCTTGCCGCCCGAAAGGGCGACCGCCACGCGGTCGCCATCGCGAATCATCTGAAAGCGATGAATCGCATCGCCGACCTTCCGTAACAGGGTTTTTTCGAGTTCCACTGAATTGATTATAGGCGCACCGCTGGGGCTGCCGCGATCAACGATCCCGAACGGCCGGAAAGGCATCCCGAATCCACTCGATCGCCAGTGGCGAGCACGATGCTCACGATGTCAAACGGACCCGCGACAGGGTCGACGCCAACCCGGCGCGGCGTAATCGCGTGCGGCTGCCACAACGGCTGTCTTTTCTCGGCATCGACAGCGCGATCGGCTGCGCCCAACTCGGTCTTGGTCCGGGTCTTCACATCGACCAAGACCACCGTGTCCCGTGTCAGTCCACTAGCTCGGTTTCGCCGCACCCGGCGGGGGGCCGGCAGTTGCGGGCGACGAGGGTAGATCCATGCCGCCCGAGAGAGCGCTGAGCTCGACGCGCGCCCGGCCCGTATTGGACGCATGCCAATAATTCCGAAGCTAGTCGAAGGCGCGATAGAGCAGCGCAATCATTTCATGACTCTGAACTCAAACTCCATCACCTTTCCGCGCACGATGTAGCAGAGGTAATACTCCCAAAAGCGCCGGTAGCGCGGAAACCGGTTCACCAGGAATTCGAATCCGAGCCATCTCCACAAAGCCAGTAATTTCACGCGGAGCGAAGTCTCGCGGAATCTGGCCTTGGAGTAGTAGCCGAACCCGCCATGATTCTCTCCAAAGTAACGAAAACTGAAGCTGTTCAGGTGGCTCTTGTGAGTCGGATCGCAAAATGAGCTGAAATCGGTGTAGTGCGGCGTTTCCAGGCGCACGGTCCCGCCGGGCCGCACCAGGCGATGGAACTCCTCCATCGCACCGATAACATCGCTGAGGTGTTCGATGACGTGAATTGCCGTCAGCCGGTCGAAGGAATTGTCGGCGAACGGGTATGGAAAACGATCGAGGTCGGCCAGGACGTCAGCGGAGCTGGCGGGATTCCGGTCAATTCCGATGGAACCGGGCTGCTTGTGAATCCCGCAACCGACGTCGAGCACCCTTCCCGGCGGCTTAGTGAACCGGCTGTATTCTACGCGTTGTCGACCGCTGTCTTCAGGCACTGTTCCAGTGTCTCAATCGCGAAATCGCACTGGTCGCGGCTCACCACCAGCGGCGGGCTCAGCCGCACCGTGTTATCACCGGCGCCCAGCACCAGCAGCCCTCGTTCAAAAGCCAGTTGGATCACCCGGTCGCGCAGGTCCGCCGCCTTCTCTTTCGTCTTGCGATCACGCACCAACTCGATGCCAATCATCAGTCCCAGTCCGCGTACGTTCCCCACGACCGGGAAGCGCTCCGGCCAGTCGCGGATCCGGTCTCTCAGGTATGCTCCCATCCGCGCTGCGTTGTCCACCAGTTCTTCCTCGAGCAGCGCGATCGTCACCAGCGCAGCGGTGCAGGCCACCGGGTTTCCCCCGAAGGTGGAAGCGTGGGCTCCCGGCGGCCACTTCATCAGATCCGCGCGCGCCACCGTGGCGCCCAGCGGCAGCCCGCTGGCAATCCCTTTGGCCACTGCCAGAATGTCGGGCACGGCATTAAAATGCTCGGCGGCCCACATCTTTCCAGTGCGGCCCATCCCCGACTGAACCTCGTCGAAAATCAGCAGAATATCGTTTTGCCGGGCCACCCGTACCAATTCATCGAAGAACTTGGGCGGCGGAACGATGTACCCTCCCTCGCCTTGCACGGGCTCGACAACGATGGCGGCGGTCTCTTCAGCGGGCGCGATCGTCTTCAATAAGGTTTCGATGTGGCTCACGCACTCCACAGCGCAGCCTTCAGGTTCCTTGCCGAATGGGCAGCGGTAACAATATGGGTAGGGCGCGTGCACCACGCCCGGCATCAGCGGGCCAAAGCCTCGGCGCTGAACAGCTTTGCGCGCCGTGAGCGCCAGAGCTCCCAGGGTGCGCCCGTGAAACGAGCCCAAGAATGCGATGATTTTGTCACGCCCGCTCGCGTAGCGCGCTACCTTGATGGCACCTTCGATGGCCTCGGCTCCGGAGTTACCGAACGACACGCGACGCGCGCGATCGCCCGGGGCGATCGCAGCCAGCTTTTCGGCCAAGGCTACCATCTCTTCGTAATAGAAATCGGTGCCGGACATGTGGATGAGCCGCGCCGCCTGTTCTTGTATGGCCTGTACCACGCGGGGATGGCAATGACCGGTCGCCACGACCGCAATTCCAGCGTTGAAATCGAGAAAACGGTTCCCGTCGACGTCCTCCACCACTAAGCCAGCACCTCTCGCAGCTACCATCGGATAGGGGCGCGTATAAGAGGGCGAAACCACCCGCCGGTCGCGCTCAATAATCGCCCTTGCACGCGGGCCCGGCAACGGGCCATCGATATGAGGCAGGTTCAGACGGACCTGTTCCCGGATCTGAGCC
>JAGWQP010000566.1 GCA_028876805.1 Acidobacteriota bacterium
AGCCTAAGAGAACAGTGGCACCATTGGCTCGAAACGGAGATGGCATGGCTCAACCGGCAGACCACACCCCTTTGGCATACGACAAGCAACCACACGACCTACGACGCAATGAGCGAGGGGGTGTTTCGCGACGTCGTCAAGCCGCCGGACAACGGGCCGCCGGGCCAAGCCGGTCTATCATATTTCGTGCGGCGGGACGATCTTCTGCTGGTGTTCGTGCACACTTCATGGAGCGGCCTTGGAGGCGAGGGCCATTTGGAAACGGAGTGGCTGGAGACGACACTGAGTGAGCATAAAGACGCGCGGCACAAGCTCGTCCTGGGACATCACCCGGTGTTCCCCATCAACGGCTTTTCGGGCGCATACCAGCGTGAAATAGGGCACGAGTACACTGGGCCCTTCTGGGATATTCTGGTAAACGGTGGAGTGCTGGCCTACGTATGCAGCCATATTCTCGCCTTCGACGCGCAGGTGCACCGTGGGGTTCTGCAGATTTGCACCGCGGGCGCCGGAACAGTCCATCGAATGCCGGAGGGAGTTGAGTACTTACATTGCGTCCAAGCTGCGCTCGATGAGGAAGGATTGCGCTATCAAGTTCTGGACGTCGACGGTGTGGTAAGGGAGAGGCTGGAATGGCCGTTGAGGCTGGCCGATGCCTTCCAATGGGAGGAGCTGCCACCCGGGGAAACGGATGCCTTGTTCTCCGGTCAGCTGAAAGGCGGGCGGATCGCCGAGCTGAAGTTGAAGGGAAGAACCGCTACTGTGGACGTGGCGACGGCACAGACGATCTTTTCAGCGTTCTCGCCGGGCTCTATCGCAGCGCTCTGGCTCGGGCTCCGGGGACCTAAGCAAACTTTGACCGTCATCGTTCACCGCGAGCCGGGCCGCAGCCCTAGCTACTGGCTGGGGCCGGATCTCGCAGCAAGTGAAAACTTCGATATCCATGTCGCCTTTTCCCCCGACATGGGGCCCGGCGGTGTGCTCTATCGCTACCACAGCGATCCCCAATGGTCATCGTTTAGGGCCGCAACTGCGACCGGGCTGGAACGGTTGGACTGGCCGCCGCAGTGGAGCATTGGTCATGGACAAAGCGGTAATAGCGACAGTCCGTACCTCGGCTCATCGCTTAGTGTTGGAATTTCGCTGAAATAGGAATGGCGGTTCCGGTGGGATTGTGACCATAAGGGGCCACGTTTCGCTCGCCGCGAGCCGCGTCGAGAGGTGCGGCCGCTCCTGGAGGCGGCTCGGGAATAGATGGGGGCCCCTACTGGCGCCGAGGGACCGGCTACGGTCATGGGACGCGGAACTTCATCGCCTCGAAGGCATCTCGACGGTCGGTCTCAATCGGCTGGAAGAGGCCCAAACTTGTCGGCTATCTGCGTCCGGCGGCTCGGTTTCTCTTTGGTATGCGGGAAATTCGCGGCCATGCCTGGCTTGCGATGCCAGCGAACGGTCGAAAGGCTTGTCGGAAAATCTGACCCGGCATATTGCTCCGCTTGGCGACTCGGAAAAGCGAGTTTAGGAATCGTCGGACAGCCCAACAGCCTCGTCAGGGCGCTTCCCTGGCGCTACGGCGGCAGATCGCTGAGGCGACCGTACCGGCGCAGGCAAGCCAGCCCCCAGGAGAAGCGTGCACGCTTTGGTAGCGTCATTCCAGCCCTGCTGATGGCCCTTGACCCATGGCCTTTGCAAACCGACCACTTGCTCGGTCTAAACCATGAAAACAGCCGCTGTCCGGCTCGACCGCACTATAGGTGTACCCGGCGATCAGGCGGAGCGGTCGAAAGCTGGCGTTCGGATAAATTGGCTTGCGGCGTCATCGGTGCGCAGATGGGTGGGTGCGGTCGGACCAATGAGCATTCAAGCCGAATTCGTGTACGCGCCGCGTCTTTCAGCCACCACCGGCGGCTCCAGGCCATAGAAGATTAGGAATTCTAACCATTGGTTCCGGACCCACGGCTATGCCCGGGTCTCCTCGCGGTAGAGGCTCAACGCCTTCATCACTGGCGCGTCGCTGAAGCTGAATAAGAAGGCCGGGCGGTCCCCGCAATTGACGTGCTCGTAGAAAGTCCAGGTCGGCACCGTGAACACGTCCTTGTCTTCCCAGTCGAGCCGCTGGTCGCCCACCGTCGAGTAGCCGGCACCCTCGACCACGTGATAATTCGTGCAGCAGATATGCCGGCGGGCCCGCGTCTTCTCACCGGGGCGCAGAAGCTGCATATGGCAGGCAATCGTCGGCATCACCGGCCCGCCGGTAAGCCGGTTCTTGTATTCGAGGATGATCCCCTCGCCGGCGCCACGGGTGTTGGCGGCGGTCAGCCGCTCAAGGGCGGCCTGCATCTCGGACATCGGGTAGTGCCACTGCGAGGCGTTGACGGCCGCACCACAGTCTTGCCTCTCCCGGTCGTACTCTTCGTAGAAGCCGGCTTCGAGCATTCGCACCAGCGGGGTATCGAGGCCGTCCAGCCAGATCATCGGCGCATCGGTGTCGTTGGCGTGGTCGTGCCATGTCCAGTTGGGCGTGAGGACGAGATCGCCGGGAAACATCGGAACGCGCTCGCCGTTGACGACCGTGTAGCCGCCGCGGCCCTCGATGATCAGGCGAAGGGCCGCCGCCGAATGGCGATGGGCCCGGGCAATCTCGCCCGGCATCACGATCTGGATGTTGGCAACGAGCGTGTTGCTGGCTATCCCGGGCAGTTTGGGGTTGGTCAGGCGCAGTACCCGGCGTTCGGCCTGCTGGGTACCGACCAGTTCGGCCGCCCGCATCGCCTGTGGTCGCAGGTCCCGCCAGTGCCACAAGTATGGCACCGCCTCGCTACGCGGCTCAATGCTGATGCCGCCGCCGATCCAGGCCGGCGTCACGTGCTGCGCCTGCAATTGCGCGTAGTAGTCCTGCAGCTCTTCTGGTGATGATTGGATGTCAGAAAGCTCCAACATTGGAGATCCTCCCTTGATCAGAGCGTTGGCCTCCCAGCTCGCGGCGGCTTACTTGCGCCGCTATTTCCCCGGCTTGTCAATCGCGTCTTCAAAGGCGGCCAAGCTCAGGTTAGCGCCGCCCGCACCGCCGCCAGCCGCTCCAGGGAGCCCAGGACCTTCGGCTGATCGTTGGTGAGGTGGCGCACGAGGATGTCGGTGTACCCGATTTCCCCGAAGTTCCGAAACTGTTCCGCGACTTCGTCGATCGATCCCGCGATCAAGGCTTCTGCCGGA
>JAGWQP010000049.1 GCA_028876805.1 Acidobacteriota bacterium
CGTCATTGTGCTGCAGGAATCGACGTATGAGATCGGCCAGCGAGCACGCCACGAGAAAGTACTCCTGCACGAATCGCAGGGCCTGACCCAGGCTGGTGGAGTCGTCAGGATAAAGGACGCGGGTGAGCGATTCCGCTGCGAGCGTTTCGGCCACGGCGCCGACAAAATCACCCCCGCTAAACTCCTGGAAATTGAAGTAGTCGTGTGCTGCCGCAGTCCAAAGCCTGAGTGTATTGACGGTCTTGCCGCCGTAGCCCACCACCGGACGATCGTATGGAATGCCGATCAGACGACACGGACGACCAACCACCGCGCGCAGTGTCCCTCCACGGACCTCGAAAGAGCGGTTAAGCTGGACCTCCACAGTCTCGTTCGGACGCGTCACTTCCCACGGGTCCGGGCGGCGGAGCCAGTTGTCCGGCCGCTCGTGTTGCCAGCCGTCTTCAATCGTCTGTTTGAAGATCCCGTACTCATATCGCAGGCCGTACCCCATGGCCGGGATCTGCATTGTGGCCATCGAGTCCAAAAAGCAAGCCGCCAACCTCCCCAGCCCGCCGTTGCCCAGGCCCGCGTCGGGTTCCTGCTCCACCAGTTCGTGCCAATCCAGTTTCTTTTGCCGGACCACTTCAGCAACGATCTGGTCGAGCTGCAGGTTGGTAATGTTGTTTGTCAACAACCGGCCGATGAGAAACTCCATCGAGAGATAGTAGACGCGCTTGGGGTATTCGCGCCGATAAGTCTCGTCGGTACACACCCAGCGCCGCAAGAGGACATCGCGTACGGAGCGGGCAATGGCCTCAAAACGCTCACGAGCGCCAATGTGGGCCCGATTCCGTTCACCGGAACCAGCGATGCCCTCTATGAGCGGCACCTTGTCTTCGACAACGCGATGAAACCAACCGCCAACCGTACTGTTCGATCAGCTTCTTCGGTTCCACGGATCCTGTGGAAATCGCATCCGTACACTCGTCGGCACCCGTGGACTTATCTTGAGTCTGCGTTGCCATGGAGGTTCACCTTTCTGAAGTAGACCTGGCGCGATCCAACTAATAGGGCCATTCCCAGTTAGCTTCTTCCGGCCGATCGATGCCGAACTGGTAGGCGTATTGCTGGCAGGCAATTTGCTGGTTGAGCAGGGCCTCGCGAGCCGCGGCGCCAGTCACGCGGAATCGCGGCATCCGGTCAATGGCATCGATGGCGAGGCTGAAACGGTCAGTTTGATTGCGGATGGCGAGTTCCAAAGGCGTGTTGATGTTGCCCTGCTCCTTGTAGCCGCGCACGTGGATGTTGTGCTGGCCGGGCCTGCGGTAGGTGAGGCGATGGATCAGCCACGGATAGGAGTGGAAGTTGAAGACAACGGGTTTGTCCGGTGTGAAGATCGCCTCGAACTCACGGTCCGTCAGACCGTGTGAGTGCTCGGTATTCGGCACCAGTTTGAACAGGTCCACCACGTTCACGAAACGGGTCTTCACGTCGGGAAGATGTTCGCGGAGCAATGCAGTAGCAGCCAGCGACTCCATGGTGGGCACGTCGCCGCAGCTGGCCATAACGACATCGGGCTCGACCCCCCGGTCGTTGCCGGCCCAGTCCCAGATTCCCAAGCCCTTCTTGCAGTGTGCGATCGCCGCGTCCATGCCGAGATACTGCAAGTGGACCTTCTTGTCCGCGACAATCACGTTCACGTAGTTGACACTGCGCAGGCAATGGTCCGCGACAGACAGCAATGTGTTGGCATCGGGCGGCAAGTAGATCCTCGCGACTGCAGGGCTCTTGTTCGCGATCACATCAAGGAACCCCGGATCCTGGTGCGTAAAGCCGTTGTGGTCTTGCCGCCATACCAGGGCGGTAATCAGCAGATTGAGGGACGAGATCGGGGCGCGCCAATGCAGCTCGTTACATTTCTCCAGCCACTTGGCGTGCTGATTGTACATCGAGTCAACGACGTGAATGAACGGCTCGTAGCTATTGATCAAGCCATGCCGGCCGCTGAGGATATAACCCTCGAGCCACCCTTCCACGGTGTGTTCGCTGAGCATCTCCATGACACGACCGTCGGGGCATAGGTTGCCGCCGTCGGCATCTTCCGGGAAGTACTCGCCGAGCCACACCTTCTTGCCGACTTCGTAGAGGGCCTGGAGCTGGTTCGACTGCGTCTCGTCGGGCCCGAAAACCCGGAAGTTGTGCATGTTCTGCCGCATGACTTCTCGAAGGAAGTCGCCGAGGGTGGGAACGTTGCCGGCCAGGGTCGCGCCGGGTTTCTTGACGTCCACGGCGGCGTCTCGGAAATCGGGCATGTCCAAGGGCTTGCGGACGAGGCCGCCATTAGCGATAGGGTTTGCACTCATCCGCCTAGTGCCCTTCGGGGCCAGCGCTTTGAGCTCGGGGATGAATCGGCCCGCTTCATCGAAGAGCTTCTCCGGCCCGTAGCGGTGCATCCACTCTTCCACGATCCTGAGATGATGCTCATTATCGCCGATCTCCAGCGGAACCTGGTGGGCCCGCCAGAAACCTTCCAGGTAATGTCCATCCACCTGCCGCGGCGCCGTCCAGCCCTTGGGGCTGCGGAGGATAATCATGGGCCAGCGCGGCCGGAACGCCTTGCCGTTACTCCGCGCCTCCTGTTGGGTCTTGCGGTTTTCCAACACGCAATGTTCCAGCGTGGCGGCCATGGCCTGATGCATGCTGGGGCGGTCGCTTCCTTCGACAAA
>JAGWQP010000567.1 GCA_028876805.1 Acidobacteriota bacterium
AGCCCGCCAGCGCCCATCACATTCGGCAGCGTCCAACCCGGAAACGGCAGGAAACGCTCGCGGGCGCCCGCGGCGAGGATCAGGTTGCGATATTCGAGTTCGCGCGCGGTGCCATCGGCGCATTCAAACGCGATCGAACCTGGCCGCGGCGCATCGAAGACGCGGGCCCCGAGGATCCAATGTATCTTCGCACCAAGCCACAGCGCGGCTTCAGCCGCCGCGCCCCGCCAGATCTGGCCGCCCGGTTGAAGGTTGTCGTCGACAAGGGTGACCTCCGCACCTGACTCGGCCGCGCGGCGGGCGGCCGCCAATCCGGCGGGTCCGGCCCCGACCACCACGACATCACTCGGCATCACTCACCCGTCCGCACCTCCATCCCCGGCTCGGAGGGAATCTGACAGCTCCGGCAATGCTCGCGTCCGTTAATCGTGACCCGGCATTCGAAGCATATCCCCATTCCGCACAGCGGCGCCCGCGGCTCCCCGCTCACCGAGCGGCGGAACATCGCAACGCCCGCCATAGCAATCGCCGCAGATACCATGGCGCCCGCCGGCACCGTCACGGGCATGCCATTTACCGTAAGCGCGATTTTGTCAGCCATGGTGTCGCGTGGGCAAATACGGTTCGATCGGGATGGCGGAAGCGCGGCGCAAAATTTGATCGGCCACCAGCGTTCCGGTGGCGAGCGCGGTGGTGATCCCCAACCCCTCATGGCCGGTCGCGAGGTAATGCCGATCGCTCAAAGGCGACAGGCCAATCAGCGGTAGTTTGTCGGGTGTCGCGGCACGAAACCCCGTCCAGGTGCGAATCGCGCTTCGCTCCGCCAAGCCCGGCATATACTCGACCGCGCGCTGCAGCATGCGGCGGAGGATCGGTTCGTCGACGCGGGTGTGTTCGGCTCCGAACTGGCGGGAGGAGCCGATCAGAACCTGCCCGGTCATGCGCGGTTGTACATTGAACGCAACCGAGTCTTCGGTAGTCGAATGAGCGCTCTTCAGATAACCTAATTCGACCAATTGATGCCGCACAAAGCCGGGATGCCGATCGGTGATCGCCAGATGGCCCTTGCGCTTGCGGACTTCGAGCCCCGGCACCCCGTTCGACCACGCGCCGGTTGCATCCACGGTGACGCCGGCTGCCAGAAAGGACCCGTCTCGCAGACGAATGCCCTCGCGGGCGAACTCGGCTGCAAAGCCGCTTTCGACTGATGCGCTTTGGGCGCAAGCGCACTCCAACAAATAGCGGGCGACGCAAGGAGGATAGATTACCGCATCATCGGCTACCAGCAAGCCGCCCACGAGACCGCGCCGGAGACCGGGCTCGGCTTCGGCGAGTTCGGCGGGTCCCAGAATTTCGGCGCGCGCGCCGAAGCTTTCATACACGCTTTTTTTGCGCTGGACTTCCGCCATTTCCTCATCGTCCGCCGCGACCCAGATGGTACCGCAGGCGGTGTACTCGACCTGAGCTGGAAGTGTGGCGGCCAGTTCCGCCCAGAGCCGGCACGAATACGCTGTCAGCTCGAGCTGCGCGGGAGAATCGTCCATCACCACAAGATGGCCCATACCTGCCGCCGTTGCGCCGCCGCCAATTACACTGGGTTCGACGACGACGACCTTCAACCCCGCGGAGGCGCATGCGGCCGCACAGGCCGCGCCGATGATTCCGGCTCCGGCGATCGCTACGTCACAGACGCCCATGACCGGCGGATTCCATAGCAGAAGGGATCGCGCTCGTCGAGGATCAGATCCGCTTCCGCATTGATATAGGCGCGCCCGGTGATTCGGGGATAAATGTTGCCGTCTTCGACGGCAACTGAACCCTCAAAAATGCTGCCGATGATGCTTTCCTGCCGCCACAGCTGACCTTCCCGTAATTTGCCATCGGCGTACAGACAAGCCAACTTGGCGCTGGTGCCAGTGCCGCACGGGGACCGGTCGTAAGCGCGACCGGGGCACAACACGAAATTCTTGGCATCCGACTCCGCGGAACTGGGCGGCCCATACAACTCGATGTGGTCGATCTCCTCACCGCCGTCGCCCGTGATTCCATTAGCACCCAGGGCTTGCCGGATCCGCCAGGTGAACTCGGTGAGCTCCTCGATGCGATCGACGCTCAACGCCTGCTCGTGATCGCTCACCAGGTAAAACCAGTTGCCGCCCCAGGCGACATCTCCGGTCACGCGGCCGATGCCCGGAACCTCGACCGGCACTCGGCGGGCCTTCCGATAGCTGGCGACGTTGCGGAGGGTCACGCTTCCCTCTTTGTTTAATTGGGCTTCCACCACGCCGGCAACGGTATCCAGCCGGCACGTGCCTTGGCCAATTTTCCCCATGTGCGCCAGGGTGACCATGAGCCCCATGGTTCCATGGCCGCACATCTTCAGGTACCCGACATTATTGAAAAAGATGACTCCGGCGTGGCAGGACTCATCGTAGGGCGCACAGAGGAGTGCGCCGACGATGGCGTCGTTGCCGCGCGGTTCATTCACGACCGCGGAGCGCAGTTCATCGAATTGACTCCGGAAGCGCTCCAATCGCTCCAAGATCGGGCCGTTTCCCAACTCCGGTCCACCAGCAATCACGACCCTTGTCGGCTCGCCGGCGGTATGCGAATCGATGATTTTGACCCGTCGCATCGGACCATTCTCCAGACTAACAAGCAGAGGTGGGCAGACCGCCCACGCATCGCAACTGCGCTCCCATCAAAGGAATACCTTGCATTAAACGCGTGGCGCAACTCGCGCCATTACCCGGCCGCCGCAACCGGCAACTCCGGCCGCCCGGCGATGGCGTTCCGGATAATCCGCAGAATTTCTTCCCGCTCCGCGCCTTCGACCGGCAGTCGCGGAGCGCGCACCATCTCGGAGCCCATTCCGGTTTGGGCCATGGCCAGCTTGATGTATTGCACCAGCTTGATCTTGGTATCGAGGTGCAGTAGCGGCGTGAACCAGCGATACAGCTCGCGCCCCTGCGGCCATTTGCCGGATGCCGCCAGGTCCCAGAGTGCCACGGCTTCGCGCGGAAATGCGTTCACGAGGCCGGCAACCCAGCCCTGAGCGCCCAACATTGCGCTTTCGAGGAACAGGTCGTCGACTCCGGCGAAGAGAATAAAGCGGTCACCGAGCAAGTTCCGCAGGTCGGTCATGCGCCGCACGTTTTCCGAAGACTCCTTGATGGCGACGATATTGGTTTCATCTGCCAACTGGGCAAAGCCCTCAGCCGGCAGGTCGACGCTGTAGGAGACCGGGTTGTTGTAGATCATGATGGGCAATCCGGTGGAGCGCGCCACCGTGCGGAAATGCGTGAGGGTCTCGCGACCGTCCGATTTGTAGACCATCCCCGGCAAGACCATCAACCCGTCCACGCCGATATTTTCTGCATCGCGCGCGTACCGGCAGGCGAGCGCAGTGGTGTACTCGGCCGCCCCGGCGAGAACCGGTATCCGCCCGGCTGCTGTCTTTCTCATCTCGCACAGCACGGAGAGCTTTTCCTCGTACGCGAGGGCCGTGTTTTCGCCGACGGTGCCGAGCAGGACCACACCATGGATGCCCGCCTGAATCAAGGTCTCCAGGTGCTTGGCGGTAGCCGGCAAATCGAGAGCCTGATCGGGCTTGAACTGCGTTGTGAGGGCCGGGAAGACGCCTTTCCAATTTACTTTCATGATGGTTTGACCTCCAGACAAACTGCGGAACTGCCGTCACTCAAAAGAGACGGGAGCGTAATGCGGAAACGGCTGCCTTCCTCTGCGACGGAGTGCGGATTCGTGACCAGACGATCGGGCTGCTCGAAGCTGTTGTGCGAGTTGATGTCAAATTCGTGGAGAACCTGCGCGCGCCCTTCTTTGGCGGTCACGCCACTTAGCGAGCAATCGAGGTCCATATCGACATCACGGCGGGGATTGACCTGCCTAACTATCACGGGAGAGCCCTGGCGGGTGATGGACCTCGAAGGTTTTTCTCGAGACCCGATGCCGCCGCGCCGATGATGGTCATCGGCGAAACAGCCGCCGGGCCAGCGCAAGACTGGCACACCCGACTCTTTCAAAGCGTCAACCGCTTTTCGAAAACCATCGATGTTCGGTATGGCAGATTTCTTGCCGACCCAGATGCCACCATTGCCACTGAAGCCTGGGGGGCTCCGCGAAGTGCAAGTGGAACTCGGGACCGACGACGCCGATCTCCTGGTCAGCATGAATGACGGCCTTCTTCGAGCCGGACGCATTTCCGACCAGGCCGCGCGGAAGCAGGCCAGCCAAGGAGGCCGGGGCCGAACGGGTGACGCGGCGGCGCGTCGGTTCGAAGGCCATGGAGAACATTATACGCAAAGACCTGAGCCGCGCTTGAACATCATCATGAACAAGACGCGGCAGAAGTTGGAAGTGCCGCTTAACGATGGGGCGGCCCAGACTCTGGAAGCGCGGCAGGGCGCCAAGCACGCTCCTTACGGTGAAACGGGCCGCGGGGACATTCGACGATGGCGGTTAGCAAGCGTTCGAACGACCAAGCGAAGCGTCGCGCGTTGGGTAAACCGCCTACCAATGACAAAGTAGTGACAGTCGTGCCGAGGGCCTGGAATAAGGCCGTCAATGAGTCGTGGCAGGGCTTGTAACTTATGGAAATCAGGTAAGATAGGAAGTGGAGGAATGGCCGAGCGGTCGAAGGCGGCGGTCTTGAAAACCGTTAGTGGGGTGACTCACTCGGGGGTTCGAATCCCTCTTCCTCCGCCATGTACCTGTTGATTTCACTGACTCTGTTACGCCGATTTTCACTTGTACCAAAATGTGCCCACTTCACTGGACCGTGGTCTTCCCCAAGGTGGGCCGATCGGGCTCGGGCCAGGCAAGCCTGCTCCAGATGACGCACACTATAGGCAATGGGAACAATCCGTTCGGCCCCCCTCGAAGTCACCGGCCACCGATCCGATCTCGGTCGCTGGCGGGCTGCACAGCGGCCTGCCGATCGGCGCCTGCGCGATTACGTTCTTGGTTACTTCGCGAGTGAGGGCTTCTTGCCCAAGCCGTTAGACGAGCGGCATGTGCCATCACTTGGGGTCGCGATTGTGCTGAACTTCGCTGCACCTCATCGGATCATCGACCCTGCGGACCCGAAACGGACAACCGAGCACAGAAGCGCTTGGGTCGTCGCTCTACAGCATCGCCATCAGCTCCGCGAGGCAGTCGGGGCTCGGGATTTTATGGTCGTTCGGTTCAGTCCAATCGGCGCGCAGATGCTTCTACAGACGCCGATGGACCTGCTTACCGATCGTGTCCTTGCACTGGAGGAAATCGATCGTCCATTTGCGCGGCTCCTGACGGCCCATGCGGAGGCAGCCCACCACTGGGCCGCTCGGTTTGACATCGTAGAAGAGATAATCGCCGAACGATTGGAATCTGCGGCCAATCCGCCCTCCGCTCTGTTGCATTCATGGCAGATGCTTCAGAAGGCCCCAAATCGTTTTGATCTGGCACGGCTTCCCTCGGAATTCGGGTGCAGCCGACGCCATCTGATCGCGCAGTTCCACACATATTTCGGCATGGCGCCGAAAACGATCGCCAGGATCAGACGCTTCAATCTGGCTGTCGAAGCGATCAATCGCGTAGGGCGACGAGATCCCTTATCCTATCCGGACGGGAAACCGTATCTCGATTTTCAAGCCGCCGGCGCTGTTTGCACCGCCACCAAGGCGGCGATCCGATGGGCAGACCTGGCGCTCGACTGCGGCTACTATGACCAGTCTCATTTCATCAACGAGTTCAGGTCTTTCTCGGGACTGACTCCCCTCGAATTTCTGCACCGGACCCGCCAGGAATAGACAGCTCAATTAGCGGTCAAATTTTTCCAATACTGTGTCGTGGGTCGCGTGCGATAACGAGGTATCAGTGCATTTCGAACTGCAAAGGAACAAATCAATGGAAAGCCCTACTCAGGCCGAAATCGAAGATAAGCTTCGCGGCGAAGATCTCAAGATATGGCTCGAGTTGTGGCGCGCCGAGCAAGGTCCCGCCAAACCCAGCGCGCTCAAGCTAATCGCCTCAGCCATTCCATTCCCGACGGGCCGGAGCCTGCGGGTGTTGGACCTGTGCTGCGGGCCAGGCGATGCAGGTCGCGCCATTCATTCCCGATTTCCACACGCGCAGGTTGATTTCGTCGATCGGGATCCATTCTTTGTTTCTCTGTGCGGCGCGGTCAATCGTCGCGACGGTATACCCGGACGGACTCTAGCGCGCGATCTGTCGGAACCAGACTGGCAGAAAGATTTGGCGAGTGACTATGATGTCGTGGTGGCCGTCAACGCCATGCATTGGTTCAGCATGACGGCAGCCGCCGAACTCTTCGGCGACATCTTTCAGTCGCTCCGGCCCGGTGGCGCTTTTCTGCTTTTGGAACCGGTAGGAGCCGAGTCGCGATTTGCGTCCGGGTTCAACGCGTGGCAAAAGGAGCAGCCTAGCCAGCACAAGCATGAAGATTGGATGCGCTTCTGGTCGCGAGTGAATGCTCTTTTGGGATGCGACTATGGCGGCTACCTCGGCGAACCTGATCAAAATCGTATTGGCGACAAGCTGTCTGTGATGCAGTGGGTTGATCTGCTCAGGGATGCCAGTCTTGAGTCTATCGATATCCTGCTAAGGGACACTGAAAAAGTAGTCCTAGCAGCTGTTAAGCCTTGACCATCGGCCCGCCAGAGCCCCTTTGCGTCCGTAGAGTGGGCTGCTCTACGCATCGAAGGTTGCTGGCACGCTCCCCGTTCTCGACGAAGCGGATCTCGCCGGTTTCGTCGGTTTTCGATGACGTCATCGCTGCCAGATGGCGGAATTGCTGTAGCGGGACTGCCAGTCGATTGAGGCCAATTCTAAGAGTCGACAAATCAACAATTTACGTGGAATCAACAGCTTATGGGCTTCGGTAATCCATCCAAAGCCGGCCATACATAATCACTCGAAAACCAGCCATGAAGTGATCACCGACTTTGGCGCGGAGTTGAGCGCCCTCGGACCGCAGCCCAGCCACAGCCGGTCGGTCTGCGCCAGCGCACTTTTCCGGGATGCCATCGAACTCGCCTGCCGCGTGGACGCAACGCCATGGCGATCTGGCAGGACTTGGTGGACACCTGCGGATTCAGCGGCAGCAACCAAAGCGTGCGACACCCCGCAGTGGAACGTTTGCGACTCTACTGGCGGCGTGACGTGGCCGCGTCGAAACCGCTAGGCTGCGACACTCCTCGAGGTTGATCTGGCCCTACGAACGAAGTA
>JAGWQP010000050.1 GCA_028876805.1 Acidobacteriota bacterium
GATCGCCCGCAGGCTCCCGTTCGACCACGGGAAGATCGCCTCGCTGGCTGCAACCCCCGACGGCAAGACACTGTACTGCGCCGCCGGCGGCACGATTTGGGCAATTCCCCGATCGGGCGGCGAGCCGAAGAGAATACGAGCGGGCGACGCGGTGGCGGTGGATCCGTCGGGAAAATATCTGATCGTGGAAGTGGTGGAGACGCCTGTTACCCGAATGTGGCGAGTCCCGCTGGAGAGTGACGTCGAACAGGAGGTCCTCCGAAGCGGCGGGTTGCGCCCCGCAGCCGTGATCATGCCGGATGCGATCGGGAAAGATGGACGCGTCCTGAGCCCCCTGGGCTCCTCCTCGCGGTTCTGGCCCACCGGCGTCCTAGACCAGGCAACCGGCAGTTTCTCGCCGATCAAGTTGGATTACAAGACGGATTTTCACGCCGTCTCCTGGGCACCTGACGGGAGGGTAGTAGGCGTCGGCATGGGCGTCGTCAGCCACATTTGGAGATTTATGCCGGCGAACTGAGTTCGCCTGCAACGGTTTGCCCGCAATTATCAAACGTACTGGCAGTGTTGCAACTTTCAGGCGGCGGCCCACGAGAGGCACGATGCCGGCGTCGCGTCAGATTGCAATCTGGAACAGCCCAGCGATGAAATGGAGTTGGCGCACAATCTGACCGACGCCTACCCACCTGACTTGCCCCTTCCGAATCGCATGCACGGCTTCGTAACCTTGGATCGTGCGGTAGGCTCCCCAGAACGAGCGGAAGCCTTGGCTGGCTCGCACGCGCCGCTTGATGGCCCGATGATCTTGCTCCAAGATGTTATTAAGGTATTGCACCGGCCTCAGTCGACATCGACGCCGCAACGTGCCTTCTGACTTCAGCACTTCAACGACTGGTGGGTAGGAAGGATTCTTGTCCACATTGATGACCCGCGGCGTTGGGTGGTTCGGTGAACACAATGCTTTTTGAAAGAACCGCTTGGCTGCTGCTGCATCGCGCCGGGCGGAGAGCAGAAAATCGATGCTGTCACCGGCCGAGTCCACCGCCCTATACAAGTACGTCCATTTGCCTTTTACGCGGATGTAGGTTTCATCGACGCGCCAGCTTTTGTTCGTGGGCTTCAGGTGTGACCGAAGCCGCCGGTCCAGTTCGGGGGCATAGCGCTGAACCCATCGCCAGACGGTGACGTGGTCCGCCGACATGCCCCGCTCTTGCAAGAGCTCTTCGACATCGCGATACGAAAGTGAAAAGCGCAGGTACCAACCCACGGCCATGAGAATCAATTGAGGCTCAAACTGCCGCCATTTGAACTCCACCGGCCGTGGTTTAGTCACCTCACCACCCTACCAGCATTGGATACGCCAAAGTTGCAACACTGCCCCCCGTTTTCCGTGCCGGATGTACCGCTCGGCCTAGTTTCCCAATACGAACAAGTGGCCCCCATTCTGGGTGTAAATCCTGCCGTTTTGGTCGATCGACAGTGGCGTATAAGCAGCGCCTAAGGCTAGTTTTAGGAACAACCGCTTGACATCCGGACTGCTCATGTCAAACACACCAGTATGGCCTGGTGGGATGACATAGGCATGTCCATCTTCACTCTCCACATACACGCGCTGGGCGGCGTCCACCGCCGGAGC
>JAGWQP010000568.1 GCA_028876805.1 Acidobacteriota bacterium
TCTTGGGCGGCGGCGTGAAGGAGCCGGGCTGGCTGAACACGCAACTGTCAAAGTCGCGGCTGGCGGTTGTGCCTGGCTACACCCACTACAAATTCATAACTTCGGCGGAGGTACCGCAGCTTGTCGGCAAGTTCCTGGCCGATCCACTCACCAATGCACCAACCGACGCGACACCCTCCTCCCGGGCTGCCCCGGACCTCAGCAAGTCTTGATTGGCTTGCTGCCCCGGTTCGCTTTAACGTGCGTGCCGTAATCGAGGCGATCCAGCAGCGATGCCGCACTCTAAGCGTGCGATCTCATCGGATATTCCAGCTTCGCGTACCAGTCACCTCGCCCTTGAGGCGTGAGATCCAGGACGTGCCAGATCGGACTCATCAGATCAATGCCGCGCTCCTTGATCTCCGGAGACATCCATGGGTGCGCCGTGTAGAAATGGTGAACGGCGCCGTGGCTATCCCTGGTGAAAACCGAAATCGTGGAATCTTGATTGCCCTCCCGGTCTTCGCTTCCAAGATCGTATTTGAACGTGTTATCTCCGGCGCTTAACAGGCGGAGCCGGGTCCAGCCACGGGCGCGGGCGTGCGCCCGCAAGGCCGCCGGATCGGCTGCGGCGACAATCGCGAAGTCGGCGTTTTGGGCAATGTGGTGAGCAACTCCGTTTATACCGTCGATCCAAGCGGTGCACATCGGACACGCCTTGGTCTGACGTTTCCCGTACATCAGGTGATAAATCACCAGCGGCCTGCTGGCCGCGGTGAACAGTTGGCTCAGGCAGACGGTTCGCGTTGGTGTATCGCCTGAATCCAAGTCAGCCGGACCTTCGATAAATTTGTAGTCCTCCAGGGCCGGACCGGGCGGAAGATGGCGACGCAGTTCAGCCACGCGCTCCCGCTGGCGCATCAAGTCGATTTCAGCCAAGAGGAGCTCTTCGCGTTTGGCCAGGTACTCGGGCGATTCGTTGGTCAGGTTCGTTTGGCGGAATGTGCCTTCGATTGTCTCGTGCACCATTTGCGTTTTCCCTCACAGACTATTTTCACGCGGAACCGGTGCGTCGCGAGAACGCGCGAGTGGCGTGCACAAAGGGGAGGCCAATCTACGGGTTTGACTGCACGTGAACCTGGACTCGTAAGCGTAGCAGCGTTGATCGAGAGTTTTTCGCCATCCGGTGGTCGATCTGAGTCTCATCAATGCCGATGGGAGTTGCTGACCCAGCGAGCCGCCCAGTCTTGACGTATCTGAACTTGCTTCAATCTGACCGAGTTTTTGTTTTGCAATTTTGCCGATTGCTGACACCACGCTGTCAGGAGGTGTCTGTCACAATCTTGTCATGACTCAACCCAACAACTACCCATATCTGGTGACGTGGTTCGAAATCCCAGCCGCTGAGCTTGATCGTGCTGCTAAGTTCTACTCCGATGTTCTCGGAGTGTCTATGAGAGTGGACCAAATCGGCCGGGAGCGCCTATCCGTGTTTCCGCACCAGAAGCCATCGGTCGGCGGATGCCTCACCGTCGGCGGCCAGCCGCCGGCATCCGCGATACCGAAGGTGACGTCGTGGGTTGCATGCGCTAGCCTGAGCAGATGCGTTGTGCCGACAGATCGTCCAATACGTACGGGCCGGCGCTTCACCACTGCGCGGCAGCTCGCCTCTTGGCTCGAACTGTCCCAGCGCACGATCTACCGGGACATTCAAGATCTTTCGCTTTCTGGCGTTCCGATAGAAGGCGAAGCGGGCTCAGGCTATCGGATGGGCCGTGAGTTTGAGGTGCGGCCGATCATGTTCACGATCGATGAAGTAAGGCGCTGGTAGCGGGCAAAGGATGGTCGAGAGCTGGGGCGGTCCAGCTCTCGCCGCCGCCTCACGTGCGGCGCCCGCCAAGGTCGCGCAGGAGTTGCCCGATGCGCGGCGCGAAGAAGTCGAGCGGTCCCGTGTGGACCGACGGTCAGCGGATCGGCTATAAAGGTTCAGGAGGAACGCTATGAAAAACCCTGCCCTGAAAGTTTTGCTTACGGCGGCGGTTCTCATTCCTGTGGCGGTCTACGCCCAGCCCAGGCCGGGAAACCCGACGACCGCTACTGTCATCACCAAAGCTGACATCGACAAGATCAGCGCCACGGAACAATCTCAGCGGGTCCGTGACGAGAATGCCAAGGTTGTCGATATCGGCGACGACTGGAGCATGGAGTTGGGCATCATTCATCGCGCCTCCACTCGGAACCCGCCGCCCGCGCCTGCCGCTGGAGCGGGCAGAGCAGCGGCGCAAACCGTCCCGTGTGGAGAACAAATGGCAAGTCCGCCCGCGGATGCAATTCCGGGCGCCATTACGCATGATAATCAGACCGAAGGCTATTACATCGTCTCCGGCGGCGGCACGGCGTTCATTGATGGCCATGTCGTCAATGGCCGGCACA
>JAGWQP010000569.1 GCA_028876805.1 Acidobacteriota bacterium
CTCGTGGAGGCAGAGCAAGACAGTGCCATCTGAATCTAGGATCTGCCCAAAGTAGTCATGGGCAGGAAGGGTCGCCGGCTGACCGAACAGCGCCTGGTACCATTTAAAGCTTCGCGGCACGTCGCCTACCCCTATGATCGTCCACGTGCGCTTCATCGGGTCCTCCGGCCTAATTCTGGCTTCAGACCGACCTGATACAACCGCTCACGGCCTAAAAAGAAGTCTATATTCGCCTCCAGCATATACCAGAAATCGCCGTATTTCCTTTATACCGGCAGGCGGGTCAGGTTAATCCTGTCATCACCCGAGACAGATCCCTCTCAGACTGGCAAATCGTCGGCGACGCGGAGAGGTCGGTCGGAATTGCTCCCGTGAAGTCCGCTTCAACCGACGAACCTAGCGGCTTCGTCTCCTAGAGGGCGGTGAGGGTTCCTTGAAGTGAACGACTACGGTAGAGTGGCGACGACATTGGGGGCTCAATGCGGCCGCTCAGTGGTTCACGCCGACCTTGCTTCATCGGGAAGCTCCGCGACAGCTGTGACAATGCCGCTCTGTGATTGAGTGAATCGCTAGGGCACCCTCGCGCGCAACACTATCGGCTAGAGAAGAAGCGACTGATATTCTCGTTGAGAAACTTAGCGTCTGTGGTGTTGCTGGCTGCGCCGGCAGTATGCCCCCAGAGTGATGGGATCGGCATCAACTTACATTTCGGGATGAATGGAGCTTCGGTACGAGCGTCGCCAACAGGAAAATACAGGTCCGTCTCCGAAGGCATGTACAAAAGCGGAACCTTGATCGACCGCAGGGCCCTTTCGATGTCCCCGCCGTAGCCCGGAGTTGTGCCCACGTCGTGCCGTTCCCAGGTGCGCGCTTGCAGGATGTAGTCGTTGGCATCCGCGCTGAATCGCTTTCGAAAGGTATTCAACACTTGATCGAAGGTTGTTCCCGGAGCGGCACTCGTCCGCCATAACTCACGCCGCCACCACTCCTGCGAATAGAGCCACCCGGCCCAGACCATTCCGAACGCCTCCAGCCCTATGCGCGGTGGGGCCGTGTAGTCTCCACCCTGAAACGCGGGATCGGCCGTGAGCGCTGCAATTTGTCCCTCCAACCGTACAATCCCATGGGGGTACGTCTTGGCTGTGCCCGAAGTCGCTACGATTCGGTCCGCAAACTCTGGATAGCTGACCGCGCACTGAAAAGCCTGCTGCGCCCCCATCGAAAAGCCGATTACCGCCTTGAGGTGTGTGACCTTGAGTTCCTCAATCAGCAACCGGTGGACTGCTTCGACGTTGTCACGAATCGTCATTTGCGGGAAACGCGGCCCATGGAAGGGCTCGGGCGTATTACTGGGTGATGAGGAACCACCGCTACCGAACAACTCGGTCGCGACCAGAAACAGCTTCCCGGGATCTAAAGCTTTTTCCGAGCCGATCAGCCACTCATATCCGTGGTAATTGGCCATATAGTGCGACGGCAGCAGCACGGTGTTGCTTCGGTCAGCGTTCAGATGGCCATACGTGCCATATACGATCCGAGCCAGCGGAAGCACCGCACCGCCCTCCGTCCGAAAGTTCGCAATCACGAACTCGTGGTGCTCAGCCGCAACCTGACTCTGGGCAAGAACGACCCGGCAGAGAAGGATCAGTGTCAGCGTCTTCATAGTCGTTTATTCTCCCATTCCGCGACTCAGGGCCGCCGCACATCCCACGCTATCATTGATAAGTGCTTCTGTCCCGACAGATTCTTACTCTTGCGATCGTGGGTGCGACCACGCTTTTCGCACAGACTCCCGCTCCTTTCGACGTGGAAGAGGCCACTATCAGCCATGTACATGAGGCGATGAAAGCTGGCCGCCTCACCTGCCGGGATCTCGTCGATCAGTACCTGAAACGCATCGATCTCTACGATAAGAATGGCCCGGCTATCAACGCGATCGTTCTTGTGAATCCGGATGCCCGGAAGGAGGCCGCCGAACTCGATCGTCGTTTTGCCCAGTCGGGGCTGACAGGACCACTGCACTGCGTACCGATGATTGTGAAAGACAACTTCGAGACGCGAGGCTTGCGCACTACCAACGGTGCTCTGGCTTTCGCTTCTTATATTCCCGCCGAAGACGCATTCCTGGTGAAGCGCGTAAGAGAAGCCGGGGCGCTCGTGCTCGCAAAGTCGAACATGGCTGAGTGGGCCTTCAGTCCGTATGAGACGGTCAGTTCGATCGTGCCCGGGTATACGAAAAACCCGTATGCTCTCGATCGGGTCACGGCCGGATCGAGCGGTGGAACTGCGGCAGCCGTGGCCGCGAGCTTTGGCCTGGCAGGCTTGGGCACCGATACCGGAAATTCCATCCGCGGGCCTTCCTCGCACCAGGCTCTGGCCGGTATCCGTTCCACGATGGGACTGACTAGCCGGGCCGGCGTCTTCCCGCTGAATCTCCTGGCGGACATCGCGGGTCCGATGGCTCGCACCGTGGAGGATGTCACCCGAATTTTCCAGGTGATTGTTGGCCCGGATCCGAATGATCCGGTAACAGCATCGGCGGCCGCCCATCTTCCACAGGACTACCTTGCCTCCCTGGATCGCAACGGGCTGCGCGGCGTGACAATTGGCGTTCTGCATCAGGCTTATGATCGTGAGTCGGCCGATCCTGAGGTGGTTCGCGTGTTTCTCGCGGCGCTGGAAGATCTACGAAGAGCCGGTGCGACGATAGTCGATCCCGCTCAAGTCAATGGATTGGATGACCTCCGCCGGCCTCAAGATGCTGCTTCACCACCTGCGCCGTGCATGGGATTCAAATACGACATCAACCGCTTTTTGGCGGCACGCTCCAATTTCGTGCCGGTAAGGGATCTGGCAGCGATCATCCAGTCGCGAGGCTTTCATCCCACCGTTCAACGGCGTTTGGAAGAGGCCGAGAAGGTTTCCGAGAACGGGCCCGCCTCACTGGCTTGCGAGGCCGACACCAGCTATCGCGAGCAGTTCCGCACCGCAGTGGCGAAGACCATGGATCGACTGAATCTGGACGCTTTTGTCTATCCGACATGGAGCAACCCTCCACGTCTGATCGGCGATCTGAATACGCCTGCGGGCGACAATAGCCAGGTGTTCTCGCCCACCACCGGCTTTCCGTCGATCAACGTGCCGATGGGTTATACCCGTGGCGGCACTCTGCCCGCGGGGATCACTTTCTACGGGCGCGCTTGGTCAGAAGCGACGCTCATCAAGTACGCTTATGCTTACGAACAGGCTACGCGGCATCGCCACGCGCCAGCATCAACACCGCCATTGCGGTGAAGTCAGCTGGCATCCGGAACCGCCATCGGTCACGCGTGACTGGCGATTCGAGCGAGGGTGACGGACGGCCATCGCGTCGCCCGCCCGGACTATGTTTACGAAGAACGGGAGTGGTTGCGCGTCCTCTCCCCGACACTCCCGAAACGGCGTTCGAGGAAGTTGCCAGTGCGCTTTGGCCGTATGCGCGCTACTCGGAGAAAGCTAGGCTGTGGTGTTCATTCAAAGCCATGCTTGAACGATTGGTCCCGATAAAGCGCCGTTCCCTGAAACCGGCCAGCCGACCACCCGAATCTGTGACGGATCCCACCGTAGCGAGCGCGGACCGACCTCCGCCCCCGGCACCCTGGTTCGCCCGCGCCCGTGATTCCCCGCTGCTTTGGTTCCACGGAATCCTCTCAGTGATCTGGTGAATCGACGTCAACAGGCGCGGCCCGGGGATCGCACCGGCGTTGATGGCGTCGCGCACGTCCATGTCAATCGCCGCGCCGAGGCTCTCAACCGTCGTGAATCCGACCTCGATCGTGGCCTGGAGATTGCCGGCCTCAAATTAAGGTGGAATTAATAATTCGCCAGCGACACGCGTTCGGACGGAATTTTTGCGGACCACACCACCTATTTCGCGAGTGGATCCGGACGGACCTGGAATTTCACAATCCTTGATCTTGAGCCTTTGCCGCCTTCCTGATGCCAGGGCGTGTACATCGAGTAGCTCGACCAGAGCCCGCGACCCTTCCATCCGGCATTCGGGTCGTCGATCCGTCCCGGATGTCCTAATCACAATCAGGCGTGTACTGCTTAGGAAGCTTCTGCAGGGGTCGACGCCCGATTCCTTGACCGATAAATTTCCCACGGTATATAATTCCCCGAGGGTTCGCTACATGCAAACGCACTCGCTCGTTTGCATCGGAGTTTTTGCCTTGGCGCTCGCGTGTGAGATTTTGGTGCGGGCCGCTCAACGGCAATAAGGGTGGGCCCACGCAGGAGGATCGGGGATCATGAAACGGCTTCCGCCAACCTTATTCGTTCCGGTACTTCTCTGTTTGGCGTTCTGTTCCGCGGTTTTTGCACAATCGGTCTCGCAGATCTCGGGAACAGTGAAGGACGCCAGCGGGCTGGGTGTACCTGAAGCGCAGATCACGGTCACGCAAACCGATACGGGAGTGAGCCGGAGCGCGATCTCGGCGGCCAACGGGGCTTACTCGCTACCGAGCCTTCCGATTGGTCCCTATCGCATGGAAGTAAAGAAAGAGGGATTTGCCACATTCGTACAGACCGGAATCGTGCTGCAGGTCGACACGGCTCCGACGATTGACCCGGTACTGACACTGGGCGCCGTCTCGCAAGCGGTCGAAGTTGAGGCCGCGGCAGCGATGGTGGAAAGCCACAGCAGCGGCGTCGGGCAGGTGGTAAATCAGCAGCAGGTAGTGGAGCTGCCGCTGAACGGGCGGCAGGTGACACAACTCATCACGCTGGCGGGCGGATCGAACACAGTGCCGTCGGGCTTCGGCCAGGCGCCGAGTTCCGGTAACCTGATGTCGAGCAAGAATTATCCGGGCGAGGCGCTAGTCAGCGTGGCCGGCGGGATGCTCAACGGAACGACGTACCTGATGGACGGTGGCACGCACAACGACGTGTTCAACAATCTGAACCTGCCGCTGCCGTTCCCGGACGCGATCCAGGAGTTCAAAGTGGAAACCAGCGCGCTGCCGGCCGAATACGGGCAGCACTCGGCGGGCGCGGTGAACGTGGTGACGAAGTCGGGCAGCAACAAGATTCACGGCGACGCCTCGAGTTCGTGCGCAACGGCGATTTCAACGCGCGCGATTTCTTCGCGCCGGTGAGCGACAACCTGAAGCGCAACCAGTTTGGCGGCACTGTGGGCGGCCCGATCGAGAAGAACAAGCTGTTCTTCTTTTTCGGCTACCAGGGCACGATGATTCGGTCGCAACCGGCGGCCACGCCGGCGGTGGTTCCGACGCCCTCGATGCTGGCCGGCGACTTTCGGAACTACGAGTCGCAATGCTTCAAGACGCCTCAGACATTGGGCGGGCCCTTCGGCACGCTCGGGGAGCCGGCCAATGTTCTTCCGCCATCATTAATCAGCCCACAGGCGCTCGCCATGGCCAAGGCCTTCCCGGTGGGTCCGGAACCGTGCGGCAACACCACGTACACCCAAATCGCCAACCAGAACGAGCACATGGGCCTGGGCAAAATCGACTACCAGATCAGCGCCAAGCAATCATTTTTCGGCCGCTATTTCGTGACGCACAGCCTGGTGCCGTCGAGTTTCACGGGGACGGAATTGTCGGTGCAGAATGCGGGCACCGACGACGAAGTGAATTCGCTGGTCCTGGGCCACACCTACATCGCGAGTCCGAGTGCGCTGAACACCTTCCGGGCCACGCTCGACCGTGACGGCATCACGAAGTTTCAAGTGCCGATCATTACGCCATCGAGCATCGGCGTGCAGGGCATCTACGAGTCGTTACCCAATTACTCGAATATCAATATTAACGGCGATTTCGTGAGCGCGGGCGGATTTGCGACTCCGGGGCTGGTCAACACGACCACCTACCAGTTCAGCGACGATTTTAGCCTCATCAAGGGTTCGCACGAGATGAAGTTCGGGGCGAACTATATCCGGCCCATGGAGGCCACGACGTTTTGCGTGTACTGCAACGGGCTGTTCACCTTTAACGGAAGCGCCACAACCGACGTCACTCGCAGGCTTCAAGGCAATGCGATGGCGGACTTTATCTCGGGGTCGCTGGATTCGTTTACGCAGTTGAACATCACGCATGACAACGAGAAGTGGCAATATATTGGCTTCTATGCGCAGGACAACTGGAAGGTGAATTCCCGC
>JAGWQP010000570.1 GCA_028876805.1 Acidobacteriota bacterium
CGCCAACGATGTCGTTGTTGAGAACGGCTTCGATGACCCCGTTTTGCCTACGCGCCTGGGCCGCGTGGAGCGAACTGCCGATGAGCCCTTGCTCCTCGCCGGCGAAGGCGATGAACACGAGACTCTTGCCGAACTGGTACCGGCTCATCACACGGGCCAGTTCCATCACGGTGGCGGTGCCGCTGCCATCGTCGTTTGCACCAGGCGCGGAAGCATCTGATTTGGTCCAGTCGTACCGCGGCCGTTCGGGCCCGTTCTCGTCGGGTTCGGGGGTTGGCTGGCCGGACAAAGGCACCAGGTTGAGCGAGTCATAATGACCGGTGATGAGCACCTGCGTTTCCGGCATCGAGACGCCGGGCAACACCGCCACCACGTTGTACAGGTCCACGTCCCGGAAAATACGGTCGTCATTTCTTTTGACCTTGAAGTGCTCCAGTCTGACCTGCAACCGCGGGCTGTAGCTCTTCAACTCGTCAAAGATCCATTGCCGTGCCGCCGCCACGCCTTCCGTTGAAAGCGTGTTGCGCGTGGGGAAAGCGGCCAGCTTCTGGATAGTGGCTGCAATCCGCTCCTCCGAGACCGCATCGAGGATCTCGCGGACCCGCGGTTGGATGATCTTTTCCTGGGCGCACACAAGCCACCCACTGAGGGCGATCAGGCTGAAAAGTCTCATCTTGTAAACTCAATTCATCCCGGCTTTTGAAGAATTATGCAATGCCGGGGGCAAAATAGCCAGAGCCGCCTTCCCAGGAGGGTTCGGGCGGGGAGCCTGGAAGATTACATAAGTCTTACAAACCACGGGTGAAATCCTTGGTAGCGTAAGGGGGAACCTTCGCACCCGGGAGACCCTGTGAATCCTGACGTCACCACCCTATCTGACCGCCAGAGAGTGAATTGGTTGGTCACAATCATCTTGGCTCTCGTCCACACCGGCGCTGTGGCGGCGCTGTTCCTGTTCAACTGGCGGGCCTTCGCTTCGGCGGTCCTGCTTGTGTGGATCGCCACCGGCTTGGGCATCAGCCTGGGCTACCACCGCCTGCACACGCATCGGTCTTATAAGGTTCCTCGCTTGCTAGAGTATTTTTTCGCCGTCTGCGGCACGGTCACGCTCGAAGGCGGACCGATTTTCTGGGTGGCCGTGCATCGGATCCATCATCAGAAATCCGATCAGCCGGGCGATCCGCACTCCCCGCGCGAGGGCGCCTGGTGGTCTCACATGGGCTGGATCCTGTTCGGGGAAGCCAAGCATAACAACACGCGCCTGATGGCTAAGTACGCGCCCGACCTGGCGAAAGACCGCTTCTATGTCTGGCTGAACGATTACCACTGGATTCCTCCAGTGATTGTCGGCCTGATGCTGCTGGTGGTGGGCGGCTTACCGATGTTTCTGTGGGGAGGCTGCCTTCGGACCGTAGTTGGCCTTCACGCTACTTGGGCTGTCAACTCGGTCACTCATTTATGGGGCTCGCGCCGGTTCGCTACTCGCGATGACTCCCGCAACAACTGGTGGGTGGCATTGTTCACCTTCGGCGAGGGCTGGCACAACAACCACCACGCCCATCCCAGTTCGGCGCGGCACGGCCTGGCCTGGTACGAGTTAGACATCTCCTGGATCACTATCAAATTTCTGAAACACCTCGGCATTGCCCGATCCGTTCGAGTCGCGCGGCTCAGCAGTCCCCTGGCTGAACGCGAAGCCGCGTAGGCGTGCCCGCGCCGGCCTCCTCTAAGGCGTAATCTGAAAGCATGGTTGTCGCGGGCCGTCGCCGCTCGATTGCGTTTTTCATTGCCCTCGGGGCCGGGCTGATCTCGGTCATCCTGCTTCTCTACATCGGCTGGGTTCTGCTCAACTGGCGCACGGGCATCCTGCTTTTTTTGGGTGTGCTGTTGCTGGCACTGATCATCACCGGAGTTCTTCTGAATACTTTGTTTCTGGTCCGCGAAATCCGGCGCAATGAGCAGCACGATGCGTTCATCAACGCCGTGACGCATGAACTGAAAACCCCGGTCGCCTCCATTCGTCTGTACCTCGAGACGCTGCAAACGCACACCGTCAGCGAGGAAAAACGGAAGGAATTCTACCGTATCATGCTGGAGGATAGCGACCGTCTGCTGGGAACCATCGAGCAGATCCTCCGCACCGGTCGCGTCGGCCCATCCCGGCGCAAGCTTTATCTGGCTCCGATTGATCTGGGCGCGGTAGTCGAGGGATGTCTGGCACGGGTCCGGAATCTCTATCAAGTGGCGCCGGAATTTCTGGAGTATCAACCCGGCCCGCCGGTTAGCATCTTGGGCGACCTGGACGAAGTCCAGGCGGCCGTCACCAACCTTCTCGAGAACGCCGTGAAATATTCGGGCAGCCAGATCCGTGTTTCGGTGGACATCGAACAGGTGGACGGAAAGTATGTTTCGTTGCGCGTCAAAGACCAGGGGATCGGCATTCCACGCAGCGAGCTGAAGCGCATCTTCAAGCGTTTTCACCGTGTGCCGGGACTGCTGAGCACGCGCGTGAAAGGAACCGGGCTTGGTCTGTTCATTGTCCGGTCCGTGGCGAAACGGCACGGCGGCCGCGCCTGGGCGGAGAGCGAAGGACCCGGCCGCGGCAGCACATTTCTGCTGCAGTTCCCCCTCGCCAAATGAACCGCGTCCTGATTGTCGAAGACGAGCAACACCTGGCCGACGGCTTGCGCTTCAACCTAGAAGCGGAGGGCTATCAGGTGCGGGTCGTGGGCACGGGTGAAGCGGCTCTTGAGGTGCTGAGCGCTCCGGCGCCGCCGGTGGACGTGGTGGTTTTGGACGTTATGCTGCCGGGCAAGGACGGGTTCGCGGTCATTTCGGAAATGCGCCAGGCCGGACAGTTCATTCCTACGCTCATGTTGACGGCGCGCGGTCACTCCGCTGATGTGTTGAAGGGATTTGCGGCGGGTGCCGACGACTACCTGGCCAAGCCCTTCGACCTGGCCATTTTGATGGCGCGGATTCGAGGCTTGTTGCGGCGGGGCGAGTGGCTGCGTGCCTCTCTGAACCATACCGTGGCGGCTGCCGCGCAACCGCAGGACAGCTTTACGTTCGGGGAGAAATCGGTTCATTTCGACCGGCAGGAACTACGCGTTCGCGACCAGGTGTTCCCGCTCACCTTGATGGAGGCAAACCTCCTTCGCTATCTCGTCCAACACGAAGGCAAGCCGGTCTCGCGCAAGGCGATGCTCGAGGACGTGTGGGGATTGCATGAAGACACCGACACTCGTGCCATCGACAACTTTATGGTGCGCCTCCGGAAGCATCTCGAAGACGATGCCCAGCGGCCGCGGCATCTGTTGACGGTGCGCGGCGTGGGCTACCGGTTCGTGGCGCATCCGCCTGACTCAAAGTAGGCCCAGCGCGAAGTCCCGAGGCCGGCCGCAGCATTCCGTATCATAGACTGCATGACGCAGCCACAAAAGGCCGCACTGTTGCGGCAACTCCACCACGGCCCTTCCATCCTGCGCGTGGCGAATGCCTGGGACGCCTCGAGTGCACGGATTGTGGAACGTGCGGGGTTCCCAGTGGTCGCGACCAGTAGCGCCGGGGTCGCTTTTTCGCTCGGATACCCGGACGGGGAAGGCGTTCCGCTCGAAGAAATGTTGGCCGCCGTAGCGCGCATCACTGGCGTCGTCTCGGTCCCGGTAACGGCTGACCTAATGGCCGGCTACCTCGATATCGAAAGCACCATCGGCGGGCTGGTGGCTGCGGGCGGAGTGGGGCTTAACCTCGAAGACTTCCAAAATGGCGGGCTGGTAGAAGTGCCCGCCCAGATGGAAAAAATCCGCGCCATTCGTCGTACCGGCGACCGCCTCGGCGTGCCGGTTGTGGTCAATGCGCGGAGCGACATCTTTCTCGAGCAGGTCGGCGATCCGATGACACGATTCGACCGGACGGTTGAGCGTCTCCGGGCCTACAAACAAGCCGGAGCGGATTGCCTGTTCATCCCCGGGGTGCGCGACGAAGAGACGATCAGAAGCCTAGTCCAGGCGCTTCAGTTTCCGATCAATATCCTGGCTGGGCCGGGCACGCCGCCCATCGCGCGTCTTGAGGAGTTGGGCGTGGCGCGCGTCAGCCTGGGCTCGGGTCCCATGCGCGCTACGCTGGGGCTGATGCGCGCGATTGCCGAAGAAGTGCGCGATTCCGGAACCTACACGCGGATGCTCGAGGGCACGATCCCCTATCGCGATGCCAACGACCTGTTCCGCCGCTCCTAACAGCCGAAGATCGGGCCCTACGCCAAGAGCCGCAATATTTCTTTTGTAACGAACGGTATCGGATCTTCGCTTTACCACTGCAAGCCGACTCGCGGGCGAGGTCTGCGAATCAGGGAGGATTTGTGCTTCAACTGTGGCTCGGTCGAGCCCGCGATCGATGGGGCGGCGAAACGGACGGACCGCCCGGTTGCTGTTCGCCCTGGGTCTTCTGGGTGCGTGGGGCTGGCCCGTTTCCCTCCTCGCCTATCACAACGATAACTAGCGGCTGGAACGATAACGGGCGAACCTTGACCTCGGCCAACGTGAGCCCCGTTTCCTTCGGGCAGCTCTTTAACTTTTAACATTCCGCTGGATGAGCAGGTCGATGTGCAGCCGCTCGTCCTGGGGAAGGTCAAGGTGACAGCCGGGCGATCACCGGGTGGACATGGCGACCGAAAAAACGCCATTCACATGGTCGATGCCGTAGTGGCACGTTAGCCCGGTTCGTGCCTGAAGATGGGCGGCGCGCCCGTATTCGGGAGGTGGCGCCTATCGCCCGGATGCCGACCTCGGGTACATCGGCATCGGAAAGCCCCGTCTTCGAGCTCGGCGCTTGGGGGACGCGGGCGACAACCGGTCGACCGATTCCATGCAAAGCGCTACGCCGTCGGAGTGGCAGCGAGGCCTGATATGACCAGCAAGTGCCCGGGAACGCAGGCTGCGGCAGTCGCGGCGTCCACGGTCAGTTGCCCTTCCCGGCCGCGGCACGATCGAACTGGGAGCCGTCTCCGCCACATTCAGTGAATCCGACGCGCAGCGCGGGCAGGCGCGCGTTCCAGCCGGGATGGGCGGCGGGGGGATACTTCGCAATGGCCGCAAGGGCCTCCCGCAGGCCGCTCGGGGTTGGGCGAACCTTGGCGAGGGCACACGCAGCCCAGGCGTCGGCCCGTAACTCCGGCGACCAGCTTCGTTTGATCCAGGAGGCTGGCGCGGTCTCGTCGACGGCGTGCCCGAGTTGGTGCGCGATGAGGGCCACGATGGCGGCATCGCCGTAGGCGTCGAATACGGTGGTGAAGAACTGGGGTGCGTACACGATCTTGGCCTGGCCCTCGCCCGCGATCAGCATGACGTTGGGGGCGGTGGCGTTGCGGAACAACGCGATTTCCGGGCATCTGGGCCGGCAAATCGGTGTCAGCGCTCGATTCACCTGTCCGGCGAGTTGCATGGCGTCGCGGCTTGGCCGTTCATCCCGGTAGGCGTTGTAGGAAGAAGCCGAGCCCAAGGCGCAGACGACTTCGCCCGCCGCGGTGAATGGCAGCAGAACCGCGGAAACCAGTGCGAGACTCGGGTGGTTTCGGGGCATGCCGGTTCCGGTCAAAATGTTCGATACGGCCGCCCGATCCGCTCCCGCAAGGCGTCGATCCGGTTCCCGGCACCCGCGAGCAGGTCTTCTGGAAACCGGCGATACGAAAGAATCTCGCGATACAGCTCGGGACCCGCCACCGCGTTCAACCCCATTCCCGCCAGGTATTGTAAGCGCATATTCAGGTCATCGTTGATCGGAGCACCCGCCAGCATCGGTGTGAGATCGGAGGCCCTGCCAGCGTAGCTCGCGAGCAGGTCTACGGCGGAATGAAATTCGGCGTCCGCCAGCGAAGCGGCCACACCGGCGTAGCCGGCTTGATCGAGCCGCTGTTGCAGTTGATCGACATTGACCGGGGAGCCATCGGGACGGCCGAGCAGCACCAGATCGTACCCATCGCCATTCAAGTAGTTGCTCCAGACGGTTGCGTTTGGAAAAACGCTGAAAAACGTGGCGAGTTGGGTCGCAACCGTTTCTCGGTCGCTTTCGTACAGGGGAAGCCACTGCGCCACCACGCCTGCGGGATTGAGATGGCTCTTCACCAACTCGTAATAGTCCTTCGAGTACAGAGTCGATGTGCCCTTCACCCAGGGATGGATCGGATCCGTGGTGATGACGTCGAAGTTGCCGCGCGCGGTGAGGATGTAGTGCCGCGCATCGTCGTACACGATCTGCGTCCGCCGATCGTGAAGCACGTTGTAGTTCTGTTTGCCGAAGAACTCGTCGGAAGCCGGCGGGATGATGGGTTCCAATTCGCAGACGACGATGCTCTGGACCTCAGGGTACCCCACGAAGGATCCGGCCGTGACTCCCGCGCCAAATCCGACCACCAGGACCGATTGGGGCCGGGGATGCATCAGCGCCGGCAGATGCCCCATGAGACGCTGCAGGCGCATGTCCAGAATCGCCGAGGACGCTTCGGATTTGCCGCTGACGTAAAAGAATCGCTGCCCGCCGCGGTCTGTGATGACGACCGACGAGTTGATTCCCTCGCCGACGAACAAGGGCCTCGATTCGGCCGTCAAATTCAGACCTCGCAAGATAGGCGCAACACGCCGGCCATAGGCGATGGCCTGCCACGGCATGTCGGAGATTGTCGCGGCCAGCCCCCAGGCCAGCACCAGGGCTCCCGCCGACAAAAGAGCCGGGCGTAGCCAGGAAACCGGCCGGCGGTGGCGCACCCAGATCACTGGCGCCAGCGAGACGGCGGCCGCGACGACCGAGAGCGCGATCAGCAGCCGCCCGGAGCCGCGCGTCCCGAGGGTGGGAATCAGGAGTAAGCTGAAAGCCAAGGCACCGGCGATGGAACCGGCGGTATTGGCGGCGTATACCTCTCCCGCTAGCCGTGCGGGATCCTCATGCTCGGCCGCCGCACCGGCCAGGGCCAGGGGAAAACTGGCGCCCCACAACAGCGCTGCGGGAAGAATGGTTCGCAGGCAACGGGTCAGGTCGAGATCGAAGTTGAACCAAGGGTTGAGCGACAACCACGGATCGACCGGCCAGTAGGGCAGGAGATAGGCGACGCTGAAAGCGGTCCAGGCAATCGCCGCAGCCAGCAGAATCTGGCAGCACGCCAGCGCCAATCGCGGATCATGGGCCTTGCGGGCCCAAAACGAGCCGGCGGTGCTCCCGGCCCAGAGTCCCAGCAGGAACACCGCAAGGATGATCGAGAACGTATAGACAGTCGGGCCCAACAGAAGCGAGAGAAGCCGTGTCCAGACGACTTCGGCGCCGAGTGCGGTCATTCCGGAAAGAGCAATTGCGATGTAGACAAACCTAGCCTCGGGCGCCCTCACGAGGCGGCCTGACGGCGCGGAGTTCTCTTTCGCCGGCGCGTCGGGCCGGTCGATGCGGCGGGTCGCAAGCGCGAATCCGAACAAGGCGGCGGCAGCGTTGATCGCGGCCGCAGCGTAGGTCGCCACCGCCATGTTGTGCAGCCGCAACAGGTAGAAGCCCGCTCCGAGACAGCCGATCACCGCGCCCGCAATATTGGCGCTGTACAGCAGCCCCAGCCACGACACGCCTTTGGGCGTCGTTTGCACCCACCTTGAGACAGCCGGAAATACACCGCCCATCAACAGGGTGGGGGGCAGTAGGCACAAGGCCGCTACCACGCCCCGCAAGACCAGCCCGACGAGCCCTTGGCCCCCGGCCGCTGCATAAAAATGCGAGACCACGGGCACACCGATCAGAGCGAGAATCCCGAAAGCGCCAATCCCCAACTCGAGAAGCGCATAGACGCGCAAGGGATGGTGGCGCGCGGAAACCATCCGCGGAAACGCGGCGCTGCCCGCACACAGCCCGCCCATGTAGGCAGCGAGCAGCAGCCCGAGCGAGACGGCCGAGGAGCCGATCCCCAGTTGCAGTAACTGGAACCAGACGATCTCGTAAATCAACGCGGCGCAGCCGCTGCCGCCGAGCAGCAGCAGGAGGAGCCAAAGTGAAGGTCGCGAGCCGGCGGCGACGTCCGGAGTTTCCACACCGACGACTTCGGCTTCCACCGGCTCCTGCCGGATCTTGATTCGGCGTCTGGGCACTGACCCATTACACTACAGGTGCCGAGAGGGCCGGCAAGCCGGTTATCCGGCCCCTCGGGGTGCCGCGTTTTTTTGGCGACGGATGGCGCTGGTCCCTTTGCTTTCCCGCTCATTTCTTGATAAAACGGCAAAGACTCCTCGGTCACAATGAAACGAACAATTGCTCTCTCCATCAACGGCAAATCGCATGCCGACGAAGTCGAGCCACGGCTCCTTCTGATTCACTACCTGCGCGAGATGGCCAGCCTCACCGGTCCGCATATCGCCTGCGAGACCTCCACCTGCGGAGCTTGCACGGTCATGCTTGATGGCAAGGCGGTCAAGTCATGTACCATGTTCGCGGTTCAGGCGGACGGCCGTAAGATCCTGACGATTGAAGGCCTCGCCACCAACGGCAAGCTCGACCCGCTGCAGGAGGCGTTTTGGAACGAGCACGGCCTGCAGTGCGGCTTCTGTACGCCCGGTATGATTCTCACTGCGAAACAGCTTTTGAACGACAATCCCAACCCCACCGATGAGGAGATCCGCAAAAGCATCGAGGGGAATTTGTGCCGGTGCACCGGCTATCAACACATCGTCAACGCCGTGAAGGCGGCTGCGGCGAAGGCGGGAGCTTAGCCTATGGCCACCACGACAACCAAGCCCGAGACTTTGTTCGGCAAGAAGATCCGCCGCCGCGAAGATCCGCGCCTCCTTACCGGCACCGCCACCTACCTCGATGACATCAAGATGCCGGGCATGCATCACGCCTGTGTCGTCCGCAGCCCACACGCCGCCGCGCGTATCAAAAGCCTCAATGTGAAACCGGCTCTGGCACGTCCCGGCGTCACCGCCGTGTTCACGGGTGCCGACGTGAAGGATCTCGGGCCGATTCCGTGCGGCGCTTCGCTGCCTGGCCTGCGCACGCCGCACCATCACATCCTGGCTCAGGACCGCGTCTACCTGGTTGGCCATCCTGTCGCCGTGGTTGTGGCAACCGACCGCTACATCGCCGCTGATGCCGTCGACCTGATCGAAGTCGACTATGAGGTGCTCCCGGCCGTCTCCGATCCCGAGAAGGCTCTCGCGCCCGGCGCGCCCGCCGTCCACCCGCAGTGGCCGGACAACACCGCTTTCACCTTCCATCAGGAAGGCGGCGACATCACCGGCGCCTTCGCGCAGGCCGAGGTTGTCGTCAAGCAGCGCATCACCAGCCAGCGCCTCATCCCGACTTCCATGGAAACTCGTGGTGTGGTGGCCGATTGGCACGCCGGCGACAAGTCTCTGACCCTCTGGTCCTCTACGCAAATCCCCCATCTACTCCGCACGCTGCTCGCCGGCATCCTCGGCATGCCCGAGAATCACCTGCGCGTAATCACTCCGGAAGTCGGTGGGGGTTTCGGCTCCAAGCTCAACGTTTACGCCGAAGAGGCCCTCATGGCCTTTGTGTCGATGCGCATCGGCAAGCCGGTCAAATGGGTCGAATCGCGCCGCGAGAACTTTTTGTGCACCATTCATGGCCGCGGTCACGTGGATTACTTCGAGCTCGCCGCCCGGCGTGACGGGACCATGCTCGGTCTCAGGCTCAAGCTCATTCAGGATCTCGGTGCTTATCACCAGCTTCTTACACCTGCCATCCCGACGCTGTCGGTGCTCATGATGCCGGGCCTCTACAAATTCAAAAACATCTCAGCCGATATTGTCGGCGTGTTCACCAACTGCACTCCCACCGACGCGTATCGCGGAGCCGGCCGCCCCGAAGCCACGCACGGCATCGAGCGCATGGTGGATATTCTTGCCGCCGAGCTGAAGATGGATCCGGCCGAGTTGCGGCGCAAAAACTTCGTGGGCAAAGACGAATTTCCCTTCCAGACCGCCACCGGCCTGGCCTACGACAGCGGCAACTACGTACTGCCGCTCGACACCGCGCTCGCCGAAATCGATTACCCGGCTCTGCGTCGCGAACAGCAGCAGGCCCGCGCCAGTGGCAAGCTGATGGGCATCGGCCTTTCTACCTATGGCGAAATCTGCGCCATCGGTCCTTCGCCGGCGACGCCCGCAGGCGGTTGGGAATCCGCGACCGTCAAAATTGAGCCCAGTGGCAAAATCACCGTCATGACGGGAGCCTCCCCGCACGGCCAGGGTGAAGAAACCACCTTTGCCCAGATTGTGGCCGACGAGCTTGGAGTCGATATCGACGACGTTGTGGTCGTCCATGGGGACACAGCCATCGTTCAGTATGGCATCGGCACCTTCGGCAGCCGCGGTACCGCGATCGGCGGGACCGCGCTGTACTACGCCTTGCAGGAGCTGAAAGGAAAGGTCAAGAAGTTCGGCGCCATGCTTCTCGAGTGCGACGACGTCGCCTTGGCCGGCGGCAAGTGTGTCGATGAGCGTTCTGGCAAATCCGTGCCTTTCGCCCAGGTCGCCGCGGCTTCGTACCGCGCCATGAAGCTGCCGCCCAACACGCAGCCTGGTCTGGTGGCCACCTACTTCTGGGAACCTCCCAACTTCACGTTTCCCTTCGGCGCGCACGTGGTCATCACCGACGTGGACCGGGAAACCGGGCAAGTCTCGATTCGCCGCTACGTGGCAGTCGACGACTGCGGCAAGATCATCAACCCGTTGATCGTGGCCGGCCAAGTACATGGCGGCGTGGCGCAGGGCCTTGGCCAGGCCCTTTGGGAACAAGCTGTCTATGATGAGAACGGCCAGTTGCTCTCCGGCGAACTTACTGACTACGCGCTGCCGCGTGCCCACATGATGCCGTGGATCGAGTCCAGCCACACCGAGACCCCTTCGCCGGTCAACCCCCTGGGCGTCAAAGGCGTGGGCGAAGCCGGCACCATCGGCTGTTCGCCCGCCGTGGTCAACTCCGTGGTGGATGCTCTTTCACACCTGGGCGTGCGGCACATCGATATGCCGCTCACGCCGGAAAAAGTCTGGAAACTGATTCAGGGAGGTCGCGCATGATTCCGCAGGATTTTGAATACTCTGCGCCCGCCTCGCTCAAGGAGGCATTAGAGCTCATCGCCACGGGTGAGCGCAAGATCCTGGCCGGCGGCATGAGCCTCATTCCACTGATGAAGCTGCGGTTGGCGGCCCCCGAGCACGTGGTCGATCTCGCCCGGGTCCCGGGTCTCGATTACATCACGGAAAGCGGCGGCACGGTGAGCATCGGCGCCACCGTGACGCACCACGACCTCGAGTCCTCTCCGGTGATTCGCGGCCGCGCCCCACTGCTGGCCGAAGCCGCTGGCCACATCGGCGATACCCAGGTGCGCAACATGGGCACCATCGGTGGCAGTATCGCTCATGCCGACCCGGCGGCCGACTACCCGGCTTCGTTGCTCGCCCTCGAAGCGCAGATCCGGCTAGTTTCCGCAAAGTCCGACCGGACCGTGCCGGCTTCGGATTTCTTCCTCGACGCCTTCACCACCGCAATCGAACCTGGAGAACTGGTTCTCGAGGTGCTCGTGCCTACCGAAGAGCCAAAGGAAGGCTACCGCTACGAAAAGGTAGCTCACCCGGCGTCGGGCTTCGCCGTGGTAGGCGTGGCCGCCCGCATCAAGAAAGCCGGCGCGAAAATCTCCATGGCGCGGATTGGCGTGACCGGGATGAGCTCCCGGGCGTTCCGGGCTTTGGAGGCCGAAAAACTCCTGGAGTCGGGCGCCGGTGTCGCCCAGGCGGCCGCGACAGTCGCGGAGGGGCAGGAGGCGAACCAGGACCTCTACGCCTCCGCCGACTATCGGCGTCACCTGGCCCGCATCTGGGCCGCACGCGCTCTCAGTGTTGCCCTCTCGAGGGCGTCTTGAAAATCTCGGGCTCTTTTCTCGTGCCCGTGCCGCAGGAGCGCGCCTTTCGCTTGCTGCAGGATCCGGTGGTGCTGGCGCGGAGCATGCCGGGGTGCGACACGCTGGAGCGCATCGGCGATAACGAGTATCACATGAAGATGAAGATGGTGCTCGCCAGCATCTCGGGGCTGTTCGACGGCAAGGTGCGGATTGCCGACTCTCGGCCACACTCGAGCTTCCGCCTGATCGTCGAAGGCGCCGGCCGGATCGGCTTCATGAAGGGTGATGGCCTACTTACTCTGACGCCGGTTGAAGGCGGTACGAACGTGGGATACGAGGGCACCGTCGAAGTGGGTGGCACCATCGCCGCGGTCGGCCAGCGGCTACTCGACACTACGGCACGGATGATGATCAAGCGTTTCTTCGAAAAACTCACCGCCGAGTCAGCCTCTTCAGGCGCCTTCTCCCCCACTGCTATCCTATAAATGAATGGCTGATGTCCGGCTGAAGGCGTACGCCGCGGCGATCGCGGTTTTTGTGGCCGATCGCTCGACCAAGTGGCTCGTCGAAACGCACGTTTCGTTCCTCGATACCCTGCGCGTGATTCCAGGGTTTTTCGATATCGTCCACACCGAGAACCGGGGCGTGGCGTTCAGTCTGTTCAACGAATCCGCTTCCGAGTGGCGGCAGGGCTTGTTGGTGCTGTTCTCCCTCGTCGCCGTCGCTCTGGTGGGCTGGTATATCCTTCGCCGGGCCGAACGGCTGGATCGCTTTTCTCTGGCGGGCTTCGCTTTGATTCTCGGTGGTGCGGCAGGGAATCTGTTTGACCGTGTGGTGTGGGGCCGTGTCACCGATTTTCTGGATTTCTACCTCGGCAGCTATCACTGGCCGGCATTTAACGTCGCGGATTCGGCCATCGTCGTCGGCAGCGGGCTTCTGCTGCTCGAAGCGATCCGCCCAAGGAGGCACGCGGCAAATGTACCCTGAAATTGGGCATCTTTCCTTTCTTCATACCTACGGCGTGCTGGTGGCCTTGGCGTTTCTGGCCGGTCTGTGGATGGCCACTCGACTGGCGAAGCGAAACGGCCTCAACACGGAGGCGGTCACCAATCTCGGCATCTATTGCGCCCTGGCCGCCATCGTGGGCGCCAAACTCATGATGTTGCTGGTAGACATCGGGTATTACACTGCGCACCCCGGTGAAATTTTATCGTTGCCGACCCTGCAGGCGGGCGGAGTCTTCTATGGCGGATTGATCGCCGCGCTGGCGGTGGGAGTCTGGTATATGAGGAGGAGCGGGTTGCCTGTCCTGCGCACGGCGGACGTTTTCGCGCCCGGCGTCGCCCTGGGACACGGCATCGGCCGGCTCGGCTGTTTCTCGGCGGGCTGCTGCTGGGGTGTCGAGAGCCATCTCCCGTGGTCCGTGACGTTCACCAATCCGGTTGCCAACCAGTTGGTTGGCGTTCCACTCGGGATCCCGCTGCATCCCACGCAACTCTATGAGTCCTTCGCAGAATTCCTGATCTTTGCGATTCTGTACTGGCGCATCGGAAAGCCCCATTCCGCTGGGGCGATCATAAGCACGTATCTGATGCTTTATTGCGCAGCGCGCTTTGTGGTCGAATTCTTCCGCTTCCACGAGCAAGGGAATTTATGGGGAGGGCCGCTCGACACCTCCCAGTGGATTTCCATCGCGCTGTTCCTAGTGGGGGCTTCGTATCTGGTGGCGACCCGCCACGGAGCTGTTCCCCAGCCCGCTCACACCCGGTAAGTGTCCGGCCGCCATTGGCGGATGGTGCGCTTAATCGCGTCTTCGGAAAGCTTTTCGTCCGCCGCCTTCCCGGCCAGGCTCACGAGCTCCCCGTCGGAGGCGAACCGGAGTCCGATGATTTGGCGCAGCGTCAGCCGCGAATCGAGCAGCTTGCCCGTCAGGGCGAAGTGGCGTAGATTTTCTTCGGCCCGGATCGCCCGGTCCTGGGCCTTCAGGGCAAAGATCCGGGCCAAGAACATCACGATCAGCGCGGCAACGGTTAGGGCCACGATGAGCGAAGCGCTGTACAGCCGCTGGTGGTCACCCAACGACTGAAAGAGGTTCACGAAAGAACCAATCAGCGTTAGCGCCAGGAGGGCAAACAATACCACGTGAAACATGGGCACGGTTTGTCGGTGGTTCTTGTAGTTTTGTTCGGTCATGGGCACGAGTTCCTTTCGAAACAGCATAGCGCCAGCGCTCGCCTGCCGGGGCGCGCCCCCAAGTCAAGGCCCGACATCGAACGACCGATTCAGCGTCTGCCGGATAGCCGCTGAGCGAAGCTCCTTTTGACCGCCTTGCGATACCGCGCCACCGAAACGATGTAATCGCGCACCAGGTGAGCCATGATTCTCCGGCACTCCTGCAGCTCGACCAGCGCCACTCGCGCGGGCCGGTGCGCGTATCTGAGCGTAAAGTGACGATGGAGAGCGAGAGCATCGACTAACAAATTACCGGTCGCCGTCAACTCCCGCCGCAGAATATCTTGTTCGATTCTGTCAAGGTTCGATCTCATGAGCGCACCGCGCCTGATCATCATCGATCACGTCCTGTCTGATGGCGACGAGTGTTCGTCGTCGTCGCCCAAACAAACTCTACGCGACACAAGCGTCGGCTTCGCAACCGCTGAGAATTTGGTCAGTATCGTCGCCTCCGAGCGAGGGTAGTTCGCGGCCAGGTTGCAGTACGCAGAGCGGCGGGAAAGAGCCGCGGCCGCCGATGGTACCCAAAAGTACCGCGCTATGAACAGCTTCGCTGGCTCAGGCGACCTAGCGCAGGCATTTCGGCGAAAGGTGATGGGAGGGGGGTGTTTTGCGGCCTCAGGGGAGCCGCATCGTGCCGTTGAGGAGCCTGCTGGTAAGCCGGGTTGCCAGGGGCGGCGGCCGGCGGGCCTCGGTTGGCAGGCAGCCTCTTACCGGCACAAGCCTCAGCAACAGGTTTCTCAACGGCGGCTTCCAAGTTGAATTGCAATGGACTTAGTTTACGAGACTTACCCGTTTTGAATCTCGAACAGTTTGCTCAATAAGCGAGATTCGGTCAGCATCATAACCCGACTTACTAGAAATGATTCAAGGGTGGTTATTTCTGTCTAACATTGGGGCGTTTCTAGCCGGCCAAACTCAGATGCCGGACATGGAGGCCTTCGATGGTAAAGAGAATTTACGCCCTGTTCGCCTTTTTCGTCGTGATTACGGTAAGCGCAATCGCTGTCGTCGACGAAAGACTAACTGTTATGAGCGTGATGTCTGAGATAGCGGACGGTCCGTCACCGATGCCGCCTCCGATCCCGCTCGAGCGAGCGGTGTAGATCGCGGGGTAGATCATGGTGTAGATCACGGTATAGATCACTAGGTTGCCAAGCCTTCGGCCGAGTGCCGGCCGCCGCGGGCCGGAGTCCCGTCCGCTGCTGTGCTATACTCGGGCGCGAATCGATGGGACTCTTTTCTGGCGCGCTCTGGTGGGCCGGTAATGGGCTGATCGCCCTTGTTATATATCGCG